>PBSS01000030.1 GCA_002726315.1 Acidimicrobiaceae bacterium | reverse complement strand
GACGGTGACGGTGACGGTGACGGTGAGTGGCTACTGATACCGGGTGATGGCGACCTAGTGGTCACGAGGGAACACGCCAAGGCAGATGTCGCCGCTTCCGGAACTGCCTCGGACCTGGCCCTGTTCGTGTGGGGACGCGGTGGGGACCTGCAGTTCTGGGGAGACAAGGATCAGCTCGAAGCCTGGGCCTCGGTCGCCCCGTAGGGCACCGCCCTAGCCGCGAGAAGACCCTCAGTCGAGAGCGCCGACCGGGCAGGTAATGCCGGTAACGCCCAACCCGCAATACCCAGCAGGGTTCTTCGCCAGGTACTGCTGGTGGTACTCCTCGGCATAGTGGAATGGTTCACGACCGGAGACCTGCGTAGTGATCGGGCCGAAGCCAGCGGCAACAAGCAGCGGTTCCATAGCCTCCCGTGTGGCGACCGCCGCGGTCCTCTGGGTTTCGTCGACTACGAAAATGCACGACCGGTACTGGGTTCCTATGTCGTTGCCTTGCCGCATCCCCTGAGTCGGGTCGTGGTTGTCCCAGAACACCCCAAGCGTGGCCTCGAGAGTGATCTCACCCGGGTCAAAGACTACGAGCACCACTTCCGCGTGGCCCGTCGCCCCGGTGCAGACCTCGTGGTAATCCGGTGCCGGGCTGCTCCCTCCCGAGTAGCCCACCGCTGTGGCCCACACTCCAGGCGTTTCCCAAAACCTCTGCTCCGCTCCCCAGAAGCAACCCATCCCTACAACAAGCGTCTCCATCCCCTCTGGAAATGGAGGCATGATCGGTCGACCACTCACGAAGTGGGCCCTTCCGCTGGAAACAGCGTCAGACTTCCACGGGATGTCTTTGCCCATTTCCCGAGGTTAGACGCCCAGGACTCAGAGCCGTAGCGTCCCAACATGGCCTGGCGGAAAACTGGTGTGGCGACACTCCTCGTGTTGTTGGTTGGATGTGGAGGAGGGCCGACCGACAGTGATGGGGCTGTTGCAAGCGGCACCACAGTGACCGCAGCGGACCTCGCTCCACCAACTACTGGGGCACCGGAAGCTGAAGGGTCTGACACCCCGGCGGTTCAGGAGGTCGAGGACGACATGACACCCTCCCCCACGGCTCCTCCCGTTCAGGACGAGACCAACGAAAGTGAGGAAACAGACAAGCCAGAATCAGGGGTGGCCAGACCGGAGTCCGACAGCGGACCGCCCGCCGTTCCCAACCAAGATGGGACCGAAGTGGCCGATGCCGAGACGACGACTGACGGTGACAGGGAAACGCTGCCCGAACCCGGTCTCCCACCTGAGGGGTGGGACCCGTCGGTGCTCTTGAACACTCCAGGTCCAGTAACCCAGTGCCTCGACACAGGCCTTGGGGGCAGCAGGGCCATAGCAATGGGACGAGGCGAGATGTGGCCGACCGGAGGGGACCTCGCCATCATCAACTACTGCCTGACTGCCGGAGCGGGCCCTCAGGGAGGCGGCAACCCCGACGGCCCACCACCTGACGGACCACCCCCAGCTGACAGCCCCACCACCGGCAACCAACCAACAGACTCACAATTTGGTTCAGGAGCATCACAACCTCCTCAAGGGTGGGACCCGTCGGTGTTCTCGAACACTCCAGGTCCAGTAACCCAGTGCCTCGACACAGGCCTTGGGGGCAGCAGGGCCATGGCAATGGGACGAGGCGAGATGTGGCCGACTGAGCGGGACCTAGCCATCATCAACTACTGCCTGACTGCCGGAGTGGGCCCTCAGGGAGGCGGCAACCCCGACGGACCGCCACCCGATGAACCACCCCCAGACGACGGACCGCCGCCCGATGACTCTTTCCCTTGCAACAGTGAGGATCTTACGCTCGACTTCGTCGACCTGGGGTGGCCCATCACGTACGAGACACCGGGCCTCCCTGCGGGTCTTACTCCCCTGGTCGACGGCATGGACCAAGGAATCAAGTTCATCGCCGATCCAACTTCAATGCTCCTTGAGGACCGTCGCGTAAGGCTCTTCTTCGAGGGTGACGGCGAGCGATCGTGGCTGTCGACGACACCGGCCCAAACTCCATACGGGATCCTCCAGTTCATCCCCGATACTCCCTACCAATTGCTGGGAGGGGACGGTAGGGCTAGACATGACCTGGCCTGGAGGCGGATCATCCCACTCGAGGACGGCCGGCACCGGATGTTCGCCCGCACCCCTTCAAGCATCTTCTCTTTTGTCTCCGATGACGGGGTCGTCTTCAGCCAGGAACCCGGGACGAGGCTCTCCCTAGAGAACCTGGGGCTTACATCGTTCAGGGGTTACGAGATTGGTTTCGGTGGCTATGACATTGTCGCCACCGACACGGGCTGGCGAATCTACGTGGACTATCAACTCGGCTTCGGCGCCGATGGCTCCTCACCGTCAAACGAGGACCGCGACGACTTCACCTCCCGCATCCACAGTGCCTCCTCAACCGACATGCTCACCTGGACCGTCGATTCTGGGGAAAGGGTGGGTGCTAACTCCGGAGTACGCGGGTTCACCGATGCCGACAGAGATAGGGGCGACGGTGGGCCACTCCGAACCCCGGCACGGATCAGTCTGTCCTCGGTGGAACGCAGACCCTCAGGGGACTACCTGCTCGTGTTTACCGTCGGCGACAGCGCATGTGCTCTCATTTCGTCTGACGGCCTGGGATTCTCCGGATGGTCCCATCCAGTGGAGGCAGGTGTGGGCGACCAGGACAAACTGCATGTTGGCAACGGCGAGTACCTGCTGTTTGGAACGAAAAGTGAGTTCGGCATCCCGATGGGATACCTGCGCCTGGACTGAAGTCAGATGGTGAAGGCGAGACGTTCGGCCAACTGGCGGGCCAGTTCCTCGTCACCACCGAGGGTCACCTTGCCCTCATTGATCAGTGGAACAGGGTCCTTTCGGCCTCCGGTGAGGGCCAACCAGTCGTGTGACGACATCGAAAGCGTGCAGGTGGGTCCGTCGTCGAACGACTCGACCACCGAGGCCCGACCATCGACGGCGACCCTCACCATCGCCTCAACTGGACCAGTCAGGTTGACTTCGACCCTGCTTCCGTCAGGCGCTCCTCCCTTCTTGCCAATGATGTAGCCCGCAGCGGTAGCCACCTCGTCAACCGACATCTGGGCAGGAAGACCACCTGTGGAAGTTTCCTGGCCGAGGGGTTCACGACAGTCCTCCAGGTGTAGCCAAGAGTCGTAGACCCGCACGTGTATGAACCTCAGGTAGGGCACCTCGCCGATCGGAGACCACCCCACCTTGAGTATTTCCTCGTCGGACATGGCAGCCAACTGGCCCAGCCGCTCGGCTGAGACCACACCGAACAGATCCAGAACCTCGGATCCTGACATCGACCGCATCGACTCAACCCAGCGTTCGTTGCCCTCGGCAATCGGGTTCTTCAGGTGTTCGGTCGGAAACTCCACCTCAGGTGCGGCGTTACCCTGGAGCATCCGCTCGGTGCCGATGATGTGGGCCAGGTTGTCCTGCACTGTCCATCCGGGGCACCTACTGGGTGTGGCCCAGTCTTCGTCAGACAACCCGGTGGCCCAGTCAGTCCATTCGGCCCAGATTTGCTCTAGTCCGTCAATGATTCGCGCCCTATCAAGCTCGATGTTCATGGCTTTCCTCCAATGTGATGTTCAGGGCGTGGGGTTGGCCACGGTGTTCCACTCGCGCGCCTCTACGTAGGGTCGAAATACCTCGCCGATCCGGCTCAGGTCTGAAGGGGTCTTGGGGCGCTGCAACTCGAACAGATTCGGGTACTCCAGCCATCCGGTCATGAGGTTCCATAGCCGGTCAGCTGCAGCACCCATAGGTGGGTCGATCAGGACCGGGCCGAAGAGTTTGCGGGAGGGGTCATCTCCCGCCCCAGGGAACACGAGGGTGGGCACGCCCCAGCCTCCGAGGGCGACGACGTCGTCGTGGTCTTTCCTGACGTCGTCGTGGGTCGTCTCGTCGGCGAGAGCCTCGTCGACGATGTCGGGATCAAGGTCCATCTCCACCAATAGTTCCCGAGCCACCTCAGGCCGGTGGGGTTGCCGTCCCTCCACGTGGAGGGCAGTGCCAGACCGGAGATACCAGGCGTCGTTCAACTCAGGGTCACGTCGTTTCAGGAAGGCACCGACGCGCATCATTGACCAGCCGTAGGACCATTCGCGCTCCCACGGGTGCTTTTTCCCCTCGACCCTGTTGACCTCCTCGAGGCTGAAGAATCGCCAGTCCACGTCGAGGCCGAGACGATCGCGAACCTCGCGCATCCATAAGGAGGTCTGGTAGGCCCACGGGCACATCACGTCAAAGTGAAACGCGACACTCGTCGGTGCAGAAGTTGTCTCATCCATGGGCTACAGCCTCGCGCAACTCGTGGCGCAACACCTTGCCGAGGACATTCCTTGGTAAGGCATCCACAACTACGACCCGACGCGGCAACTTGTGGGCCGCCAAGTTCGTGCTAGCGAACGCCCTGATGTCCTCGACGTTGGGTGTTGGAGATCCGGGAAGGGGCACGATCCATGCAACGACATCCTCACCCCATTCCTCCGAGGGCACACCGGCGACAGCCACCTCGGACAAGCCGGGATGGCCGGCGAGTACGTCGTCGACCTCACGCGGGTGGACGTTGAGTCCACCTGTGATGATCAGTTCCTTCGCCCGTCCGATGATTGAGAGGTAGCCGTCGTCGTCGATGGAGCCCAGGTCACCCGTCCTGAACCAGCGTCCTCCCGGGCCGTCAACGAAGGCTTCCGCATCTGCATCCGGCCGCTCCCAGTAGCCGGTGAACACGTTGGGTCCCCGAACCTGGATTTCACCGGTCCCGTCAGCCAGGCGTAGTTCGACGCCGGGAAGTGGAAACCCGACGGAGCCGGCGCGGCGCTCCTGGTCATAGGGGTTCGAAACCAGCATCACCGTCTCGGTCATGCCATAGCGCTCTAGTACCGAGATACCTGCCTGGGCACGGAGGCGACCGTGTAGAAGTGGTGAGAGTGGAGCGGACCCGGACACACAGAGCCGCAGGTCGCCTAGAGCTCCGACCGCCTCGTCATCGACAAGGCGGTGGTACATGGTCGGCACCCCGAAGAACATGGTGCAGTCGTGGTCCACGATGCCTCTAAGGACCCTGCGTGGTTCGAATCCCTGTTGCAGGACCGCCGAAGCGCCCGTCAGGAGGCTGCCGTGGAGGCCGACACCGAGGCCGTGCATGTGGAACAGGGGAAGGCAGAGCAGCAACCTGTCCTCGGCGGTCCAGTGCCATGCCCTTCGAACCGATTCGGCACCGGCCAACAGGTTCGCTTGGGTGAGTACCGCCCCTCTTGGTACTCCTGTGGTACCCGAGGTGTAGCCGATGAGTGCGGGATCAGCCGAAGCCGCCGAGTCGAGATTTGGAACTGGACCGTCGTCCCATCTGATGTCTGTGCCCGCTACCCGAAGTTCAGGTGACAACCCGACGAGGATCTCCTTCCAGCCGTCTTGGTCCACAAGTGCTGCACTGGGCCTCGAGTCGGCCACGATGTGGGCCAGTTCGGCCTTCGTATATCCACCGTTCACGGGTACTACCACGAGACCCGATCGCAGGCATGCCACATGGGCAACAACCAGGTCAACCGAGGAGGGGCCCGACAGGAGCACCCGGTCCCCGGCTACGAGGCCAGTACCGGCCAGACGGCCAGCAACGGCAGCTGTCCGATCCATGAAGTCGCCTCGGCTTGTCCACGTTTCGTCGGCGTGAAAGAGGAGTCGGTCTGGCTGTTCGGAGAGTCGCGCGGAACAGGCACCCGAAATCGTGCCGGGGTCCGGAAGCCTTAATACACCAGGGGCGACCACGGATCGTGAACGTAGCCGAGTTGTACTGCCGATCAGCCCCTTGGGGTCGGCAACATTGCCATGGTTCCCCTTCAGGCTGCCTCAGGCTCCTCCCTCGGCAGCCTTCTTCTGTTCGAAAATATCCTTGCAGGTTGGACACATCGGATATCGGTCAGGATTCCGATTTGGCACCCAGATCTTTCCACAGAGCGCCACGACCGGCTTTCCGGTGACTGCCGACTCGACGATGTCGGCCTTTCGGGCGTAGTGGGCAAACCTGTCGTGGTCGCCCTCATCTAGGACAGGTTCGACAACCGCCTGAGTAGGGGTGACCGTCTCAACACCTGTTGCACCAACCACCTCAGCGACCTATCGCGTCAAGCTTGGCGACTCGGCCGACGTGGCGACCACCCTCGAATTCAGCGTCGAGCCAGGCCCGAAGCGCTTCGGTTGCCACCTCCTCGGCGATCAACCGCTCGCCGAAACAGATCACGTTGGCGTCGTTGTGCTCCCTCGCCAGACGGGCAGTAGTGGCGTCGTGGACGGTTACGGCCCTGACACCTCCCACCTTGTTGGCGGCCATCGCTATGCCTATCCCGGAACCGCAAACACAGACCCCGGTGTCAGCGTCACCACTGACCACGGCCCGTCCAACGGCCTCGCCGTAGTCCGGGTAGTCGACCCGGTCGGTGGAATGAGAGCCCAGGTCGATGACCTTGTGGCCAAGGTCGGTGAGGTCTGAGGCCAGGCGCTGCTTCAGGTTGAACCCTGCGTGGTCAGAGCCGATGGCGATCCTGAGCATGGTGGCGATGCTACTGGTCGTCTGATCGCTACTCGACATCCAGCCTGATCCCGGCATCAGCAATCGAAGCTTCGGTGATCACACCCTGTCTCAGCACTTGGGCCGGCTCGGACGCAAGGTCTAGGACAGTTGAGGCACCCGTGCCGCAGTCACCACCGTCCAGCACCAAGAGTCCTCCCCCGACCGCCTCGCCTGCAGCCGCTGCGGTGACGGGGTTTTCGTCTCCAGAACGGTTTGCCGAAGTCGCAGCGAGTGGCCCAACCTCGCGGGCCAAAGCCCGGGTCAGGTCATGTCCAGGACAGCGCACGGCCACCGTGTCTAGATCGTCGCCCAGCCACGCTTCAAAACCTGGTGCCCTCCGACAGACCAGGGTGAGGGGACCCGGCCAGAACCGCTCAACCAGTCGGTCGAAGCCCGGGCCAGGATCTGCAATCCGTCGTGCCTGTTTGACATCGGCGACCAGCACGGCCACCCGCTTGTGGGCCGGCCTCCCCTTCCGCTCGAACAAGGCCGCCACAGCTTCGGAGTCATCGACGAGGGCGGCCAGCCCGTAGACGGTGTCTGTCGGCACTACTACGACTGCACCGGCTCGCAGGTCGGCAATTGCTGCTGAGAGGGCTGCGCCGGGATCGTCACCGACCTGGATCACGTTGTCCGTCATGGTCGACGAGCCACCAACGCACGTGCTCTGCCGGTCAGGTCGGGGTGCACCTCGACATCGATGAACCCAGATGAGGAGGCGTGTTCGGACATGGGCACAGCCTGTTCAGGCGAGAGTTCGAGGACCAGGGCACCGCCTCTCAACAACCACTCAGGCGCCTCCGAGATTATGTGCTCTAAGGCCTCAGTTCCCAGTGGTCCCGCTGTCAACGCTGGTCCGGGCTCCCAGTCGGAAACCTCAGACGGAAGGGACTGCCCGGTCGCCACATAGGGAGGATTGGAGACGACCATGTCAAGGTGGCCGGTTAACTCGGTCGGCAATGCCTCGAACCATGAACCCTCGACAACTGTGACTCTCCGCGCTGGTCGGCCGAGGCCGGCCAGATTGGCCCTCGTCACAGCCAGGGCTTCGCTGGAGACGTCAGAGCACCAGACCTTCGCCGTTGTGCGTTCAGCGGCGATCGAAAGCCCGATTGCTCCTGATCCCGTACCTAGGTCTGCCACACAGACATCGGATGGGCCTTCAGCGAGGCGGTCAAACTCGCTGAGGGCATGACCCACCACTGCTTCGGTCTCGGGCCTCGGAATCAGGACCCGGCTGTCGACCATCAGGTCCAGGGTCCGGAAGGACCATGAGCCGAGCACGTATTGGAGGGGCTCACCCGAGAGTCGGCGTTGGACCATGGCATCGACCCTGGACATGCCTCTCGCAGTCACTAGGGCATCTAGCCCACTGTTTGCCGGTGTTCCAGCAACCAAGCCGGAAACCTCTTCGACGATCCAACGGGCTTCGGCCGACGCCAGGCCACCAACAGCCAGTCTGCTGGTGGTCTCGGCCAGCACCTCAGCCCACGTGACGGTTCCGGCTTCGAGCCTGTTCGAACTGCCCCCGGAGCCCACCCTCAACTACCGCCGTCGAGACCCTCGGCCAACTGTCGGGTCCGCTCATCGGCGAGGAGGCTGTCGGTGACCTCCTCGAGGTCGCCTGCCAGGATCCGGTCCAGTTTGTGGAGTGTCAAACTGATGCGGTGGTCGGTCAGCCGGTTCTCTTTGAAGTTGTAGGTTCGGATTTTCTCTGACCGGCCACCACCGCCGACCTGGCCGCGGCGGGCTTCGGATGCTTCGGCCTGCTGGCGGTCCTGTTCGATCTGGAGGAGTCGGGACCGAAGCACGCGCAACGCCTTCGTCTTGTTCTGGAGTTGGCTCTTTTCGTCTTGCATGGACACCACCAGCCCGGTCGGCTTGTGGGTGATGCGAACGGCTGAGTCAGTGGTATTGACCGACTGTCCTCCAGGACCGGAGGCCCGGTACACGTCGACCTGAAGGTCATTGTCATCGATCTGCACGTCGATCTCATCGGCTTCGGGGAGCACACTCACCGTTGCAGACGAGGTGTGTACTCGACCCTGTGACTCGGTCGCCGGTACTCGCTGCACCCGGTGCACGCCTCCTTCGTACTTGAGGCGGGTCCATGCATCTTCTCCCTTTGCCAGGAACATGACGTAGCTGAATCCACCCATGTCGGAGCCGCTTGACTCGAGCACCTCGGTCGACCATCCGTGGATGGTGGCAAATGCCTGGTACATGTCGAACAAGTCCCGAGCGAACAGGTTGGCCTCTTCCCCACCCTCTGCACCACGTATCTCTACGATCACGTTGCGTCCGTCGTTCTGGTCGTTTGGCAGCAACAGGGCTCTGAGTTCCTCTTCGAGTTGCGCTATCTCGGTTTCTAGGGAATCCACCTCTGCTTTGAACATCTCCCTGTCGTCACCCTCGGAGAGATCTGCAAGTTCTCTGGCAGCGGTCAGGTCCTCACAGGCTTGCTGGAGTGGGCGGCCCACGGCAAGGACCTCTTCAAGTTCCTTATATCGGCGTCCGGCAGCCTGAAGACGCTCGGGGCTGGAGATGACGTCGGGGTCAGCGAGGAGGGCCTCAGTTTCGGCCAACTCGGCCAACAGTGCAACAATTTGCTCCAGCATCTGGTTCAGGGTACCGGTGGGACACTGGCCGACAGGAGTGACTGACTGTTATCAGTCCCAGCCACCCTTGACCCCGATCACATCTGACCGCACAGCAACCCGTCCGATGGCGGCGACCATTGTTGGGAGAATGTCCCTTGTAGGCATGACGACGATCAAGCGATCGGGATCTTCACGCAATACGAGGTCGGCGACGGCTGGAACGAGATCTGGGTCGACTCCTACAGAGCAGGTCAAGAGGACCCTGTTGCCATCGGTGTCTACCCCTGTCGCTGCTGCCGGCACGCTGTGGCGGAGACCATCAGGACTCTCGGCAGGGTCCACTGCAGCCAGGCTGACAAGACCCAAGGCCGAGGGATCTGTGGCCAGGTCGTGTCGCAGCCACCGCTCGCGTACAAGGGTTGCGAGCGGATGGGATCCTGCCCCGTTCCGCCGGTGGCTGCGGACGGTTTCTGCCACCGAAGCCAGGTTCTCGACCTGCGGTCGATCTGCGTGGAGGACGATCCCGGCCTCCCGGTCCAAGCGTCCTACGCCGATCTCTATTCCGGACCCGGCTGCACGAGCCACCTCGAGGCCGAGGACCTCACCTCTCCAGATGCCACTCTCTTGGATCGGATCCACATCTGCCTGCCGGCAAAGGTCAATGAAGTCGGCAGGTGGTTCTAATGGTGGTGGAGGTTCTGGCAATGGTGCAGCATCGACATGTCGCAACACCGGGCCATCTGCGAGCCGGATAGTCGGTGTCGGTTTGATCACCTTTGCCCGCCTCGCTGCCACGGCAGCAGCCGAAGGGTCGTCGTAGATAATGACTGCCTCGTCTAGCTGGTGACGAGCAGCGAGGAGGAGGAGGCTTCCCAGAGCCCTACTGGGGTTCTCCGGGGAGGCGAGGAACACGATCCTGTTCGCATCCTCGTCTACGAGGGCTGCTCCTGTTCCCGTCAGAACAGGTTCGACGGCAGTCTTCAGGCCGGTCAGTTCACTGGCAAGTGAAACTAACCGAGCTGAAAGGAGGGCGGTGCCCCGATCGGAGGGCACGCTCATGGTGTTCGTTCGGCTGTAGGCGGCTGAGGCGCTCGCCGATGCACGTGGAACAGGCTCAGGCCTTGCGACGTGCGCCGTACCTGCGCTCGAAGCGCTCGACGCGACCGGCAGTATCCACGATCTTCATCTGGCCAGTGAAGAAGGGATGGCTGGCAGAGGAGATCTCCACCTTGACAAGTGGATACTCGACACCGTCTTCAAGGGTGATCGTGTCGTCGGTCTCGACAGTAGAGCGGATCACGAACGTAGCGCCCTCAGAGAGGTCCTGGAAGACCACAGGGCGATAGTTGGGGTGGATGTCTGTCTTCATAGCGACTCCAGTCTGCGGGTTGGCGGCTGCGGCTGCAACCTGCGGGCAGAGGTGGTGATGTTCCTCGGGTCGGTTCAGCTCCCCATCGAGGGACCTTTGGCCACCTCGGCGAGGAATTCATCGTTGTCGTTGAAGGTCTTGAGGCGATCAATGAGCAACTCCAAGCCGGCAGCAGCCCCTGAGTCGCCGTCATTGGCAAGCCCGTTCAGGACCCTGCGCAGCTTCCAGACCTGGTTCAACTGCTTCCGTTCGAATAGCAGTTCTTCGTGACGGGTGGACGAGGCGTTGACGTCGATAGCCGGATATACCCGCCTCTCAGCTATGCGCCGGTCCAAGCGCAACTCCATGTTGCCCGTGCCCTTGAACTCCTCGAAGATGACTTCGTCCATCTTGGATCCGGTCTCAACGAGGGCTGTGGCGAGGATGGTGAGCGAACCACCCTCCTCAACGTTGCGAGCGGCACCAAAGAACTTCTTCGGTGGGTAGAGAGCGCCTGTATCGATGCCACCGGACATAATGCGACCCGTTGCGGGTGCTGCCAGGTTGTAGGCCCTAGAGAGGCGGGTGATGCCGTCCAGCATGATCACGACGTCCTCGCCGCGCTCGACCATGCGCTTGGCGCGCTCGATCGCTATCTCTGCGAGGTAGGTGTGCTCATCGCTAGGACGGTCAAAGGTGGAGCCCATGACCTCACCATTCTTGAGCCAGCGGCGCATGTCAGTGACCTCTTCGGGTCGCTCGTCTACGAGGAGGACAAGAAGCTTCACCTCGGGGTGGTTGGTCTCGATGGACCGTGCGATGGTCTTCATGATCGTGGTCTTGCCAGCCTTTGGTGGTGACACGATGAGGCCCCTCTGACCCTTGCCTATCGGTGAGATCAGGTCCACTATCCGGGCGGTCATGTTGTCGGAATCGCCGTCGACCTCAAGGCTCAGCCTCTGGTCTGGGAACAGCGGGGTCAGGTCCTCAAAGCGCGGGCGGTCCTTTGCCTCTTCGGGTGGCCTGCCATTTACCGACTCGATGGCAAGGAGGGCCGGGTTCTTCTCGCTGCGGTTAGCCGGCCTAGAGGCTCCGACGAGATGGTCGCCTTTTCGAAGGTCCAACTGGCGAACTTGCTTGACCGACACGTAGGCATCTTCCTTTGATGGACTGAAGCCGTTGACTCGCAAGAACCCGTAGCCCTCGTCACGCAGGTCGATATAGCCCTCGACAGTTACCGGTTCTCCATCCCACGGTTCCTCCGGGGTGTTGTCACGATCGCGTCCACGGCCACCGCTGCGACGACGCCGACGGTTTCCGGGACCGGCCTGCTCCTGCTGGCGATTCCGCCCCTGGTTACCTCCCCCACGGTCGCTGTCCTTCTGCTTTGGCTCCTGCTTGGACTTTTGCTGGTCCCGGCCGTCATGGTTGTCACCGTCGTCGGTATCTACCTTCGACTCAGTTGTCCCTGCCTCGTCGGCCTGTTCGACAGCTTCAACCTCGACCTCCCAGGCGGCAGGGGGCTCCTCTGTGGGGGTTTCTGTAACCCGAGTAGCACCATTGGTCGACCCAGCACCTGGGGCTCCTCCGGTACCTGCCAACTCCAGGATCAGGTCAACTATTTCGGCCTTGCGTGAGCGCGACCCGGGCTTACCGCCCAGCGCTGTGGCAATGGTTGTCAGCTCATCGCGATCCTTGGTCTCCAAGGTTGTTCGCTCGAGTTGGGTGGAGTCCATACTCAGACACCTCTTCTAGTTGTTGTGTTCGTCTTGGGGTTGTCGGCCGGGTGGCCAATGGAACGCACCGGTGACTGCCTCGTACGGGCATCTCCAGTGAGGCTTGTCGACGGAACAGGCCCGGTCGGGTGACCGATCCGATGCAAGATCCACCAAGGGCGGAAAAGGCATCGGCGCACCACCGACGGTGAAAGTCAGCGGAGCAACGAAGGCAACGAGTTCTCGTCAGCCCCCGCCCGACGACACCGACATTGTAGTGATTCTTAGGAAGGCACCACAACCACCCTCTCGGCGGCGTGGAACGGGGCCTGTCAGCAGGCGATGAGGGTTGCTGCCGCCAACAGGGCCTGGGGGCGTACCGAGTACCAGATCCAGCGTCCCCGCCGTCTCCGGTCAACCAGGCCGGCCTCGTGGAGGGCCTTGAGGTGGTGGCTGATGGTGGGCTGGGAGCGTCCCAGGGGTTCAACCAGGTCGCAGGCACAGGAACCGTCCGGTCGGGAGGCTATGAGGCTGAACAACCTCAGGCGGATGGGATCACCCAGTACGGAGAAGACCGCGGCGAGGCGGTTGGCAGCCTCGCCGTCGAGGGCTGCTTCGGTGATCGGGGGGCAGCACCTGACATCGGTGACGGAGGTCATGGTTGACATTATATTTATCACTATCTATATTGACAAGTATCAATATATAGCTCTCTCGATCCATCAGGAGAAGACCACGGCATGAGGCGACTGCAGCTTTCAATCGACGTCAACGACCTCGATGGCGCCATCGACTTCTACACACGCACGTTTGACACCGAGCCGGCCAAAGTACGTCCCGACTACGCCAACTTCGGCATTGCCGACCCATCGCTGAAGCTAGTGCTGTTCGAGGACACCGCCGGCGGTAGAACGCTCAACCACCTAGGCGTTGAGACCGAGTCGAGCGCCGAGGTGGTAGCACTCGAGGCGCTCCTCTCAGCTGCAGGCCTCGAGACCACTGGTATGGGCGACGCACTGTGCTGCTACGCGGACAAGACAGAGACCTGGCTGGCAGGCCCCGATGACACCCGGTGGGAGTGGTACGTCAAGACCAGCGACAACAAACAGTTCGACAACCTCAAGGCCGAGCACGACAAGCCCGGCTGCTGCAACTGATCCGCTCTTCCGCACACTGTTCCAGTGGCCACGGCGATACGACACGGACTTCTGGTCCTTGCAGAACTCACCCTCCTGTTCGTCGGAATATCATTTGCACTGGCACTGTTCCAGCGGCGTTTCGGTGAGGAACAGATCCGGACATGGCTGGGGGGACCACCGTGGCTAGCGGCCCTGAAGGGAATCGCCCTCGGTATCGCCACCCCGTTCTGCACGTGTTCGGCGATCCCGATGTTGGCAGCCTTCATCAGGGCTGGTGTGCGACCTGCCGGCTACGCGGCCTTCATCATCGCCGCACCCGTGTTGGATCCGATCCTCTTCGCCGGCCTCGCCGTCATCCTCGACGCGCGGGCAGCGGTCGTCTACACGCTCGTGGTGATCGCATCCTCCGTGTTGGTAGCACTCCTGGCTGAAACTGGAAACGTCTCCAGGATGCTGAAACCAATTCCGGCCAGCACAGCCGCTGATTCACGAGCTCTCACCCCGTCTGACACCGACAATCGCGACATCAGACCTTCCCCCTGGTCGGGCATTCAAGTCGAGTTCAGGCCAGCAGTCCGTGAGGCAATGTCAGTGCTGCGCAGGTTCGCCCCGCTGATGGTCATAGGGGTGCTTGCTGGTATCGCCATCACCGAGTTCATCTCGACAGACTGGATCGCCTCGGTTGCAGGATCCAATGCAGGTACCGCTGTTCCGTTGGCCGCCCTGATCGGGATTCCCCTGTATGTGAATGCCGAACTGTTCATCCCCATAGGCGACGCCCTGCACACCTCGGGCGTCGGGCTAGGTGCGATCGTGGCACTCACAATCGCTGGAGTTGGAGCGAGCGTTCCTGAGTTCGTCATGCTTGGACGAATGGCCCAGACCCGCCTTGTCGCAGGCCTTGGGCTCTTCGTTCTCTCGGTAGCCATCGGGACGGGCCTGATCGTGAACCTCGTACTCTGACAATCGGTTCCCGCAGCAATCAGTCGGCCAACAGTGCCGGCAGCAGTTCATGGCCGGTGACTGGCGGATTCTCAGCGACACCGGTCTCTGTGAATATCCCTCCCGGGCCATCGGTTCGGGAGTCGACCAGCATGTAGGGAACCGGGTCCGACGTGTGGGTCCTGGTGGTCAACGGGGTGGCGTGGTCGGGCAGCATCAGCAGACGCCAGGGACCCAGGGTGTCCAGATTTGGAATGAGGTCGGACAGGATGCGACTGTCCCAGTTCTCCAACGCCTTGACCTTCTCGGCGACATCGCCGGCATGGCCGGCCTCGTCCGTTGCCTCAACATGGATAACGAACAGGTCAAGGCCGGCGGCTAGCTCGGCTAAGGCAACATCGCGCTTACCCTCGTAATCGGTGTCATAGCGGCCAGTAGCACCTGGGATGTCGCAGATCTTCATTCCGCTGAGCATCCCGATGCCCCGCACCAAGTCGACCGCTGTGACTAGACCTGCCCTTACACCGTGAGTTTCATGGAACGAAGGGACCTGAGGCTGGAAGCCCTGTCCCCACAACCAGATCTGCGTGGCCTCCAAGTCCGATGAAGCGAGAACCTCCTGGGATGCCTCCATCAGATCGCCCAACCAGGCCCCTGCCGGCCCGCTAGGCAGCACTAGCGGGTCGCCGATGAGGTCATGTGGCGGAGTGCAGTCAGCATCAACCCAGTCAGCCGGGGCGATCATCGAGTGCCTGAAGCTGAGCCCGGGGTGGAATGAAACACCATTGCGCCCTCCTCCCAGTTCAGCATCAATTCGATGGATCACCTCAGCTGCAGCCTCGTCTGATGGGTTTCCGCCCGCGTGGTCGACCATTGCCCCGTCGACCACGGTGACCAGGTTGCAGCGAAAGGCCACTTGATCCGAGCCAAGAGTCAAGCCCATTGCCGCGGCTTCGATGGGGGCACGGCCCGTGTGGAATGCGGCAGGGTCGAAGCCCAGGATCGACATGTTGCCGACATCGCTGCTGGGAGCCATCCCGACTGGGATGACGGCAGCACGACCCACTACGGCCCGAGCCGCCAGCGCGTCCATGTGGGGTGTGTCAGCGACCTCCAACGGTGTCCGGCCGTCCAACTCGGGTACCGGCAGGTCGGCACAGCCATCAGGGATGCAGATCACGTACTTCATCGGACTTCCATCCTGCCAGCAGCTACCTGCGGACCATCACTCTCTTGCTCTTGGACCTCAGACAGCACGGACGTGTTCCTCCACGAACGTCTCGACCTCTGAGAGGTCGTTGGGCAAGTTGGTCATGCGTTCAGAACGATCCAACAGGTCGCTCAGACGGTCTGGAAGAACGGGCCTCACACCAGTGGCCTTCTCGACGGCATCGGGGAACTTGGCAGGATGGGCCGTGGCCAGGGCCACCACCGGAACCGCCGGATCAGGTCGACAGGCACGCGCCGCCAAGACCCCCACGGCGCTGTGGGGATCCAGCACGATGCCAGACTTGTCGGCTTCTTCTGCAATGCACATAAGCACCTGGTCGTCGTCGAAGCGGGCACTCGCCCAACCCTCTACGAGGCGGCCATGGAGCCTCTCGCTGATTTCAGTCGACCCCTTCTCCCGGAAGGTGCGGAGGAGCCTGGCTACCGCTGCCCCATCTCGGTCCTCCAACTCGAAGAGCAAGCGCTCCAGGTTGGACGAGATTTGGATGTCCATGCTGGGCGACAGGGTCGGTATGACAGGGCGTGCATCTAGGCGACCATCGCGAAAGAACCGCGGCAGGATGTCGTTCCGGTTGCTACCGACTATGAGCTTGGGCACGTTGAGGCCACTCAACCGGGCCACGTGTCCAGCAAAGACGTTTCCGAAGTTGCCCGTCGGAACGGCGAAATCCACTGCCTGACACCGACCTCCAAGCCTCTCGGCTGCCACCACGTAGTAGACGACCTGGGCCATGACCCTCGCCCAGTTGATGGAGTTGACCGCAGAGAGATTCAGCCTGGTCCTGAAGGGCTCATCTGCGAACATTGCCTTGACCATGTCCTGGCAGTCGTCGAAGGTGCCATCAAGGGCAACATTGTGAACGTTGGAGGACTGCACCGTCGTCATCTGCCGACGCTGTACCTCGGTGACCCGACCAGCCGGGTGCAGGATCACGATGTCGACGCTCTGGCGGTCACGGCACGCCTCGATCGCCGCTGAGCCGGTGTCGCCGGACGTGGCTCCCACGATCGTCACCCTTTCGCCTCGGCGGGTCAGCTCGTAGTCGAACAGCCGTCCGACCAGTTGCAGAGCTATGTCCTTAAAAGCAAGGGTGGGGCCGTGGAACAACTCCATTAGGTGGAGTCCACCACCTAGGTCCACGAGGGGAGCCACATCGTCGGCTTCAAAGCCCGAGTATGCGTCAGAAACCATCTCGGCGAATGAGTCAGGGTCGATACTCCCCGCAACGAACGGTGCCATGACCTCCACGGCAGTCTCCACATAGCTGCCACTGCCCCCATCTCCCATCTGTGGCCATGATTTGGGGACGTAGAGGCCACCGTCGGTGGCTAGGCCAACTAGCAGGGCATCGGCGAAGTCCAGAACCGGGGCCGCACCCCGGGTGCTCACGTACTGCACGGGCATCAAGGCCTGTCAGTCGTCGATCACACGCAGCACGCTGCCGATGCTGCGTACGGCGTCGAGTTCCCCGAGACCTCCCAGGGTCGCCTGGAAGTCATTTTCGCAGGCCAGGTGGGTGATGAACCTGAGTTGTGCCTCGGCACCCATCCCGACTTGTTCCATCGACTTGATGGAGACGCCATACCCACCGAAAACTGCCGCCACGTCAGCGAGGACACCGGGCCTGTCGTCAACCTCAAGACTCAGGTAATAGGCAGACTCGATTTCACCGATTGGAGCGATACGGACGTCCCTGAGTGCACCAATCGGTGCACCATGGCCCCTACGGAGGTTGGCCGCTGCGTCAATGAGGTCTCCGAATACTGCTGAAGCGGTTGGGCGACCCCCAGCTCCCCGGCCGTAGAACATGAGCTCACCTACCGCTCCGCCCTCGACGAAGACCGCATTGAAGCTGTCGTTGACCGCTGCCAGTGGATGAGCAAGAGGCACGAGCGTCGGGTGCACCCGCACGGCGACCTCGACCCCACCGTCAACAGAGGTTTTGCGCTCGGCAACTGCCAGCAACTTGATGCAGTGGCCCATAGCCCGCGCAGCTTCTATGTCGTCAACGCCCACCCCTGAGATTCCTTCGTGGTAGACGTCGGCGGGAACCACCCGGGCGCCGAAAGCCAGGCTGGCGATGACTGCCGCCTTGGCTCCTGCGTCGAACCCCTCGACGTCAGCGGTGGGGTCGCTCTCGGCATAGCCCAGGCTCTGGGCCTCGGACAGGGCATCTGCATAGGTCGCCCCGTGGTCAGACATCCTCGAGAGGATGAAGTTGGTCGTGCCGTTGACGATCCCCATCACCCGGGTCAGTGGCTCACCTGCCAGCGACTCCCGGAGAGGTCTCATTATCGGGATTGCACCTGCCACCGCAGCCTCGAAGAGCAGGTCAACTCCGGCTCCTTCAGCGGCCACGTACAACTCCTCACCGTGGGCTGCAAGCAGTTCCTTGTTGGCGGTCACAACAGGTTTACCCAATGAGAGGGCAGCAAGTACCAACTGGCGGGCCGGTTCAATCCCGCCCATGACCTCTACAACTACGTCGATACTGGGATCGTTGACCACTGCCTCAGCATCTGTCGTAAAGACATCAGCTGAGCACTCCACCCCGCGGTCGACAGAGGTGTTGCGCACCGCAATTGCAGCCACCTCAAGGGAGATCCCGGTGCGCTCAGACACCACTCCACTCTGTTCGTCGACAAGGGTTACGAGGGCTGCTCCCACGTTCCCGCAGCCGAGTACGCCAACCCTCACATCTGTGGCTTCCATCTGCCCCACAGTACCGGTCCTGTGCCCACGAATCGTTGTGGTTTCAGCGCTCGCGGCGAACCAGGTCCTCGAAGGTCTCGCGTGCCACAACGAGGCTGGCATCACCTTGTGAAACGAAAACCACGGCGGGACGCAGCACCTGGTTGTAGTTGGATCCCATCGAGTGCCCGTAGGCGCCTGTCACGGGTGTGGCTATCACATCGCCAACAGCAAGACCGTCGGGCACGAATCCCTCTCGCACGAGCAGGTCGCCGGACTCGCAATGCTTGCCTACAAGGCGCACTGCCCGAGGCCGCTCAGCAGTAGTTGCACGCGGCAGAAAGGTCTCGTACCCCGAGCCGTAGAGGACCGGTCGGGGGTTGTCGCTCATGCCGCCATCCACGGCCACATAGGTACGCAGGCCGGGCAGATCCTTGACGGTTCCAACCCTGTAGAGGGTTACCGCTGCCGCTGCCACGATTGCCCTCCCGGGTTCTGCAGAGATGCCGCTGGAAACTCCAACTGCATCACAGACAGCCATGATTCCTGAAGCCCACTCTGTGATGGACGGGGCAGTCTCCCCTTCGACATATGGAACACCCAGGCCACCACCTACTGAGAGCTCAGGTAGGCCAAACGGACCGGCAAAGCCAGTCATGACCTCGACAGCGCGGGAAAACGCACCAACTTCGAATACCTGGCTTCCAATGTGGAAGTGAAGTCCGACAAGTTCCACAGAGTCGGTGGTGATCGCCCGTTCGACCGCGGCAGATGCCAGCCCTGTTGAAACCGTGAACCCGAACTTTGAGTCGTCCTGGCCAGTTGAAATGAACTCATGGGTATGGGCCTCGACCCCCGGAGTGATCCTCAGCATGACCCTCGGAACCATGCCTGTATCAGCATGGAGGGCGTCCAATCTGTCCATCTCGTCAAAGGAGTCAACAACGATGGTCCTGACCCCAGCGTCGATGGCCATCTCCAACTCGAGGGTGCTCTTGTTGTTTCCGTGCATGACAAGCCGGTCGCCGGGGACACCCGCGTGCAGCGCCATGTAGAGCTCACCTCCGGTGGAGACGTCGATGTGCATGCCCTCCTCATGGGCGAGCTTGGCCATTGCTGTGCACAGGAAAGCCTTGCCGGCATAGGCGACTCCGTCACCGAAGGCTGCAACAGCTTCCCGGCAGCGGGAGCGGAGGTGATCCTCGTCGTAAACGAACAGGGGCGTACCGAACTGGTCTGCTAGGTCGACGAGGTCACACCCACCTATGGACGCCCTCCCGTCGTCGACGGTCGTCGTATCGGGAAGCAGCGCTAGGGGGATTGGTCCAGCCATCAGCCCACCCCGTCTTCTTCTCGCCACATCTCCTCAGGTGCGGTCACCCCCAACAGGTCAAGTGCAACCACGAGGCCGATTCGAACTCCCTCGACAAGCCACAGTCGGGCCTGGGATAGGCCCTCGTCGATGCCGTCACCCATGACGCGGCAATCGTGGTAGAAGCCATGGAAGGAGGCCGCAAGTTCCCGGACCCACGTGGTGACCTGGTGCGGTGCCCGCTCGCGACAGGCACGCAGGACCGTGTCGGGCAACTCGTGTAGTGCCCGCAGCAGGGCCAACTCTCGCTGGTGTCCGAGCAGGGAGAGGTCAACCTCGTCGAGGGGAGTCCGCTCCATGCCAGCTTCGGCAGCCCGTCGCACGATGGAGTCGATTCGGGCGTGTGCGTACTGCACGTAGAACACAGGGTTCTCGTTGACCTGGCTAGCAACCAGGTCCAGGTCAAATGTCTGTTGTGAGTCGACCGAGAGAAGTAGGTAGGTGAAGCGTGCGGCATCGGTACCAACCTCGTCAACCACCTCGGCCAACTCCACCATCTCACCGGTGCGCTTGGACAGCCGCACCTCTTCACCTCCGCGTTGCAGGCTGACCATCTGGGTGATCGCAACCTGTAGTTCGGAGGGGTCGTGACCCAGGGCCTGCATTGCCGAGTGCATCCGGGCCACATAGCCATGGTGGTCGGCTCCCCACACGTTGACCAGACGATCGGCACGCTGGAACTTGTCACGGTGGTACGCGACGTCGGGGAGCAGGTAGGTGAACTCAGTGTCGGACTTGACGAGCACCCGATCCTTGTCATCACCGTGGTCGCTGCTCCGTAACCAGATTGCACCGTCGTCTTCGTAGACGGCGTCCTGGGAGCGGAGGTCCGACATGGCCTCCTCAACGGCACCCGAGTCGATCATCGACCGCTCGCTGAACCAGGAGTCGAAGTGGATGTCCAGACTCTCAAGGACCCTGCGCTGGTCTGCCAGAGCTCTCTCATATCCCCATTCCAGTGGGTCGGCACCCTCGGGCATCTCGGCTGCCCATTCGCGTATGTAGTGACCGTGGTAGCCACCTTCTGGAATGTCAGTTCCGCCAGCAACGGCAGCAAGAGAATCGGCAAACAGTTGCATCTGGGCACCACGGTCGTTGATGTAGAACTCGCGGGTCACCTCGTGGCCACATCGCTGGTAGAGCCTCGCCAGGGAATCGCCGTAGCAGGCACCTCGCCCGTGGCCGGCATGCAGCGGCCCAGTCGGGTTGGCGCTGACGAACTCAACCATGACCGACAGGCCCGTGCCCACCGTGTGGGTGGCCCAACCGTCTGAACCGGCTGAAACCACGTCAACGAGCACATCGTGGAGCCATGAGTTGGCCAATCGGAAGTTGACGAAACCGGGACCAGCCACCTCAACCGCAGTCACATGCATCGGTGGTGAAGCCTCTAGGACACCGGCCAGCGCCATACCCAGTTCTCGCGGGTTGCGTCCTGCTGCCTTAGCGGAGGTCAAGGCAACGTTGGTGGACCAGTCGCCGTGTTCAGGGTTGGCGGGCCGCTCAATGGTGATCCCTGTCGGCAGAGGATCAACGCCCAGGTCGCCAAGCGCGGACCTTAGGGATTCGGTGAGGATGTCACGAACGTCCATTGGGCTGGTCCAGCGGGCAGGTAGTGGTGCCGGTGGTTCACCGACAGGATCGCCCCGATGCTACCGGGTGGGCCCGGTGTGCCTGAGCCCTATTTGGACCGGTTGTACTCGCTGGACCGCTCAACCCTGGCTATCCGCATGGTGACGTGGTCGTACCATCGTTCGAAGCCGGTTCTCTGGGCCTCACGGTGTTCGGTGTCTCGCCCCCATGCCTCGATCGCCTCAAGCGATTCCCGGTAGCAGACCGTGATGCCAACGCCGTCTT
>PBSS01000029.1 GCA_002726315.1 Acidimicrobiaceae bacterium | reverse complement strand
ATACAGAACATCGACGTCAACGACTACGAGGCTTCAACAGCCAACGTCGTCTACGAATACGCACCCCTGGGCTCCAGCCAGGTAGGCGACATCGCCGCCCGGGCGGCGACTCTGGCTGCTGTTTGTCCTTCGCCTCTAGTGATTCAGACAGATTGGTTCCCTGAGGCCGAACATGGGGCGTTGTATCAGATGATCACCAATGACTACGTGGTGGATGCTGACAACAAGGTTGTGAGTGGTCCTGGTCAAATCGGTGGCCACCCGTTGGGCATCGACATCGAGGTGCGTACTGGTGGCCCAGCTATTGGCTGGTCTCCCGTGTCTGCGTACATGTACACCGATGATTCGATTCACTTCGGCTATGGCAGTACTGACGAGGTGATCTTGGGGCATGCGGATGCTCCGATGCTTTCGGTTATTTCTCCGTTGGAGAAGAACCCGCAGATGATCATGTGGGACAAAGATGCGCATCCCGACGTGAAGTCGTTGGCTGACCTTGGCGAGCAGGGGGTCACGATCAACATCTTTGCTGGTGGTGTGTTCTCTGAGGTATTCGTCGCTGAGGGAATCTGGTCTGCTGAGCAGCTTGATCCTTCTTACGACGGGTCTCCTGCACGGTTCACTGCTGATCCGACGATCGCCCAGCAGGGGTTCGCTTCTGCTGAGCCATATGTGTACCTGAACGAGGTACCGGAGTACGGCAAGACCGTGGAACTTCAACTGCTCCACGATGCTGGCTACCCGATCTATTCGCAGACTCTCGCTATTCGTCCATCTGACCTAGAAGCGCTGCGTCCATGCTTGGAGCTGATAGTTCCCGTGGTTCAGCACGCCATCGTGGAATACGACGCTGCTCCTGAGCGCGCCAACAAGATGATTGTGGATGCGGTCACGCAGTTCGAGGACTTCTGGGTCTACAACGAAGAGCAGGCCGCATGGTCGGCTCAAGCTCAAAGGGACTTGGGTCTTGTAGGCAACGGTGGTGATGGGATTGTCGGAAACATGGATCCAGATCGCGTCCAGACCGTGCTCGACAAGCTCGTTTTCGCAGGCCTAGACATTCCAGCTGGTTTGTCTGTCGATGACATCCTGACAAACGAATTCATCGACACCTCCATCGGCTTCCCTGTCAAACCGATGGAAGGAGCGCTCGCTGGAGTGTGTCCGGACCCACTCATAATCCAGACTGACTGGCACGCGCAGGCTGAGCATGGCCCAACATACGAATTGCTTGGCCAAGGATACGAAGCTGCCAACGGCACCGTGACAGGCAGGCTCGTCGCCAGTGGTGAGGTCGACACCGGTATCGGACTCCAGATCGTTGAGGGTGGTCCTGCAATCGGATACCAGCAGGTCTCGTCGCAGATGTACCAGGAACGCGACATCTTCCTCGGCTACGCCAGTACTGACGGATCTGTGGGGAGCTCATTGGATCAACCGATTGTCAATGTCATGGCGATTATGGAGATCAACCCGCAGATGATCATGTGGAACCCCGAGCACTTCCCGGGTGTTGAGCATGCGGCAGACCTCCCCGGGGACACGACCCTCTTGGCATTCTGGGGAGCACACAACCTGTATTGGCTCATCGACGAGGGTCTCTTCGATGCAAGCCAGATCGACCAGTCCTACGACGGTTCGGTGACTCGGTGGGTCGCGTCGGATGGTGCTATCGCTCTGGAGGCCTATGCCTCCACCGAGCCTTACATCTACGAGGTAGAGACGCCGGAATACGGAAAGCCAGTCAAATACGAACTACTCCACGACATGGGCTTCCAGACCTACTCGCAGAACTACGGAGTACGGCCCGACCGACTAGTTGAGGACCGCGCGTGCCTCGAACTCCTCGTTCCGATACTGCAGCAGGCGGCGATCGATTATGTACACGACGGTGCCGAGACCAATGCAACGATCGTCGATGTCAACGCTGTTTACGACGACGGCTGGGTCTACGAAAGCGGTCTGGCCGATTTCGCCAACGCCGAGATGGGCCGCCTCGGCCTAATCGGCAATGGTCCTGACGGCACGGTCGGCAAGTTCGACATGGAGCGCGTCCAGGGAATCGTCGACATCATGATCCCAGTGTTCGCTAACCCCGAGATAAACACACCGATCCTCGAGGGAATAACCGCCGCGGACATCGTCACCAACGAGTTCCTCGACAGCAGTATCGGCTTCGAGTAGTCGTCTCTCGACTCGATCAATGCCGAGCCGGCGCCCAAAAGGCGCCGGCTCGGTCGGTCGTGGAACCAAACAACGAGAGCAGTGTGCCTGTTACAGGCTCTGATCAATGGCCAGTTCGATCTCAAGTCAGGCTGGCTGGACCAGGGCCTGAGTGCCCACTAGGGCATTAGGCCTCGAGTACCGTGACCACGCCGGTCTCACCGTTCACCTCAACGAGAGCGCCGTCGGGAATCCGCTTTGTCGCACCAGTGGCAGAGACGACACACGGAATGCCCAGTTCACGGCTAACTATGATGGCGTGGCTGAGGGGCGCCCCTACGTCCACCACCACACCCGAGGCGGGCACGAATAGGGGCGTCCACGAAGGATCGGTAAGTGGCGCTACCAAGACGTCGCCAGGTTCCAGGCAGGTCGGATCGTGACTATCGGTCAGGACACGAGCCCGACCCCGAGACACGCCGGGGCATCCGGGCACACCCTGGATGGACTCTCCCGGTCCAACCGGGATTACCTCCACGGAATCACGGCGAGGCCAAGTTGCAAGAGCAGGTGCCTCGCCAAAAACTACGAACGGCTCTTGAAGTTCCCTAACCTCGTCGAAGATACTCTGTCTCTCTTCGATCACTTCTCGCCAACCAGTCGGGTCTTCAACGACCTGGCGAGCTTCGGCGAATGCCAGCATCCCGTAACTCGTGACCGATGGGAACACTCCCTTCTCGGACATGCGCCTACCGAACTCCAACAGTGCCATCCGCGCCTCGTGGACGAGTTTGATGCAGTTGGTCTTAGTGCGTTCTCGACCCGGCATGAAGACTCCTGCTGAACCCAGAGCGGCTCCGAACTGGCCCTGTGTCTCGGGGTCAGCAGCGAGCATTTCGTACATCTCAGCACCCAGACGTTCGCGGTCCGCTGCCATTCTGGCCTGATTGCCCGTGGGAGCAGCTCGCTCAGGCGACAGGCGCATGCGGTCAATCGCCGCCAAAGCCAGATTCGGATCTGTCTCCCATGTTGGACAACTTGTCTCCCACTCGTTGGGTCCACGACTTCCATAGGAGTAGAGGAACTCGTTGAAGGCAGCTACGAAGGCCTCTGCTGATTCACCCTCCAGGGCTCTTAGCCGCGCATCAAGACCATCAAGTCCGGCATCGAACTCCGTTCCCAACTCTCTGCTGGATGCGACCATTCGACCCAGTTCCCACATAGCCATCGAAGGTGCAGCCGACTCAACGTCACCAAGGCCGGCCAACAACTTCAATGCATCCTGAGGTCGGCCTAGAGCGGTAGATACCTCCGTGATAATGCCCGCTGGAAGGGTCGCTAGCAGCGTGACATAGAGGTGCTGTGCGAACAGGTGACGGAAGTTGTCATCCAAAATTCCCTCAGCCCAATCCAACAACTCAAGATCCTCCATGCCCCCAAAGTCAGGCCTCTGAGCACGAAGTGCATCCACAGTCGCCTCATCTGCCACCACTTCAGGCAAACCATCGGTCGTAAGAGCCCAGCCGAACGTCGCTCCTATGCGCGCCTCGGCCTGTGGGTCTGCATCATCAGGGTGAGGTTCGTAGTCGGGAATGCCGGGCTGGAGTCCGAAGAATTGAGCATCAATATCTGCTGCCGAAAGTCCCGGAGCCCGCTCTCCATAGATGCGCATAATCGAGGCATTCAGGTACGCATAGCCCCCGAAGACCCCGAGGATTACCGAGTGATCAGGATCGAATTCGTCTTCGGTGAAGGCACCGACCTTTACGTACGAGTCGCGCCAGCCCAATTCTGCCATGCGTATCCCGTCTGCGTTGGCGAAGGCGAAGTCGAATGAACTCATTGCTACCGGGTCGGGAAAGACCTCCCCCACGTTGGCGCGAGTCCACAAAGGGAACCGTTCTGAGGTTCCGGTTCCAAGGAAATACTGCTCAGCCATCTGTTGCCCCGGTTCTGCAGGGCTTCCACGCCCGTGCTCAATGGGCGGATGTCACTGACCGACATCCGTCTGACCTTGGAGTGTGTCACAGGCCTCCTGCAGGAATCCAACGGCTGCACACACAAGCTGAACTGAAATGGTGGACCGTACTGGACTTGAACCAGTGACCTCTCGCGTGTGAGGCGAGCGCTCTAGCCAACTGAGCTAACGGTCCGCAGGCCGAGGAGACTACAGCCACCTCCCCGTGGCAGCACTAGTGACACCCAATAGCCCAGTTCACTGCACCCCAGTACCGTTGTAGCCGTGGACACGATTTGCTGCCCCGACTGTGGTGAAGAAGAGGACCTGTCAGGTACCCGCGTGGGCTCACCGGGCAACGAGACCATCACCGTCACCTGCGGTGCCTGCAGCATTGTCTGGGAAAGAGACCTAACCCCCACCTGCCCGTCCTGCGGATCAACCGACGTTCGAGCCGCTCTACGGTCGATTGTTGAGAAGTCGAGGGGAACCCAACTCTCTATCCAATCAATGCAAGTGGTGCAACTCTGTCGAATATGCGACTCCGAGGAGCTTGCCGCGTGGAATCAGGGGAACACCCCCCTAAGGCCGGCTGAGTTGCCCGTGGATCCGAACTGAGTTAGCCGGATCAGAGGGCCGACAACCTTTCGGCCAGTTCCTGTAGACCGGCTACGAGGCTGCCCTTTACCAACACCGAGTCACCGTCACCGAGGCCCAGTCCGACGACTGCCTCAAAGGCCTCATCAATTCCTTCCAATGACTCGATTCCGTAGAGGTCCGTGCCTACGGCGAATACCTCAACTCCGAGTTCTCGTGCAATGGCCACCACATGCTGGTGGGCATCGTTCGACTCCTCACCCAGTTCGGCCATCAGACCCAGCACCGCCACCTTCCGGCCTGTGTCGGGGAGGGATGACACAGTCCGGAGAGCAGCTTCTACTGAGGTGGGACTGGCGTTATAGGCATCGTTTACAACCAGCATCCCTGATGGAGCCGTTTCCATCTGCATGCGTCCTGGCGACAAACGGGCTTCGCTAAGGCCCACAGCCACCTCCTCGAGAGGGACATCGAGGACAAGGCCCACTGCCGCTGCGGCTAAGGCATTGTCGACCATGTGGACCCCCGGCACCCCCAGATGGACATCTGTTCTACCCCATGGCGACTCAAGGAGGAACGAAACCTGAAGGTGATCGTCGACACTTCTTGCCGATGCTCTGACCTCACCTGCTGCCCCAAAGGTGATCTGTCGCGCGCGCGTCCGGACCGCTTGGGTCATAACCTCGGGAACATCGGCATTGAGAACAGCACAACCTCCGGCTGGCAGGCCATCCAGCAACTCACCCTTGGTCCTCGCCACGACATCAACGGAGCCCATTACCCCGGTATGGACAGCGGCGACAGTTGTGATAACTCCAATATCAGGACGAGCTATTCCGCAGAGGGAAGCGATGTCACCCTCCCGCCTGGCTCCCAACTCCAGCACTAGGGCGGCCACGTCGTCCGGGGTATTTAGGAGGGTGAGAGGAACACCAATCTCGTTGTTGAATGACTGTGGGCTGGAATGGACCGGACCACTCCGCGCCAGGACTGCCTTGGCCATGTCCTTTGCCGACGTCTTGCCCACCGAGCCTGTGATGCCTACTACCGGGATGTCCACGGACCGCCGAAGGCTCGCACCGAGAGCTAGCAGGGCTACAGCAGTGTCCGGGACAATGATTCCTGATCCCGCGCCTACCTCTAGGCCACTGGAAGTCAGGTAAGCAGCCGCACCGGCATCCAGGGCAGCTCCTATGAACTCATGGCCGTCCCGCTCGGCGGGCAGTGGCACGAACAGGCAACCGGGCGTTACCAATCGCGAATCCTGAGTGGCACCTTCCAACAAGACGTCGTCGCCGAACATTTCTCCATTGACGGCAGCGGCAACTTGTGATGCGAGGAACTTCATGGCGTTGAGTCTCCCAGCCCTGACGACCTCGGAGGTGCCACCCTCCAGGTGCCATCTCCACGTCCTCGACAGGTTCTACGATGCCGCCGTGGAAGAGATGGCCGGAATGAGTTGCTGAGATGAAAGAAAAGCGACGTCTTGTACTCCTCTTTGGTGGACAGAGTGCCGAGCACGACGTCTCTTGTGTCTCGGCACGCCACGTCCTAGAGGCCGTGGACAGGTCGCGCTTTGAGGTGCTACCGGTCGGCATCAGTCGTGATGGCGACTGGTTCCTCGCAGATGCCACAGTCGATACTCTCAAATCGGGTGATCTTCCCGATCGCCTCGAACCATCAGGATCAGCATGGGATCCTCTCCCTCGACTGGCTGAACTGTCTTCGCGCGGACCAATCGTCGTTTTCCCCCTCCTCCACGGCCCCCTCGGTGAGGATGGAACCGTCCAGGGCCTACTCGAGTTGGTCGGTGTTCCGTATGTAGGCACGGGTGTCCTGGGTTCAGCTCTCGCTATGGACAAAGTTGCTGCCAAGGAAATCCTGCGAGGGCACGGAATACCCCAGGCCCGCTACAAAGGGCTACACGTCGACGAGCTGGGTCCGAGTGAGAGCGACGCAAGAGCTGCACTGTTGACAAACTTGCTGACCGAGTTGGGACCCCACGTTTTCGTAAAGCCAGCCAACCTTGGGTCCTCCATAGGTGTGATTAAGGCCACCGATACCCCGTCTCTGGAAAGCGCCCTTGAGGCAGCATCCAACTACGACGAGTGGCTGGTTGTCGAGGAGGCTGTCACAGGTCGCGAGATCGAGTTGGCTGTACTTGGAGACCGGATCCCCCAAGTTTCAGGTCCCGGAGAGGTCCGTCCTGGTGGAGAGTTCTACGACTACGCGGACAAGTACGAGGACGGAACCGCAGAACTAATCGACGATCCCGACCTTGACCCGGAAATCGTGGTCAGGTTCCAGGAACTGGCAGCCCGCGCGTTCACTGCTGTGCGCTGTTCAGGCATGGCCCGGATCGACTTCTTCCTGCCGGATGACGGGCGCGGCCCGCTCCTTAACGAGGTCAACACGATTCCAGGGTTCACACCCATCTCGATGTACCCCAGGCTCTGGCAAAAAGCAGGGTTGTCTTACCCAGCGCTGATCGACCGTTTGGTAGATGTAGCCGTTGAACGGCACTCCAGACGGCGCCGCAACACCAACCGCTGAGTCAGTCCCTCGGGTCTAGGGATGACCGTAGAAAGTTGAGGAGTTCCCTTCGGCGTCGCACAACTGGCCGCAGAGTGGGTTCGATCCCCGCTGCTCGCAGCACCTCGGTCTCAGTAGCCACACCGACGACAGTTGAGTAGGCACTGATGAGGAGCAGTTGGGCATCTGCACGACGCATTCGACCTGCTGCCATCTCCCCTTCAATCCAAAGCCTGGCTCTGGCCATCATGGGTTCCATGTGGGTGTGCAGTCGCTGGGCTCCGGGTGAGCCTGGCCTGCTGACTTCGCGAAGCAGACCGAGCAGAACCGGTTGTTCAAGAGCCACCCTGAATACCCTGCGAACAAGGGCCTCTACGCGCTTCCAGTCTCGGTCGGCCCCCCTCAAAATCTCATCCATTGCACCCGTCAGGTCGCTGGCGCCACGGTCAACCACTGCGTTCAACAGACCACGCTTGGAAACGAAGTGGTAGAGGATCGTCTGCTTCCGGATGCCCAGCCCCCGGGCAAGATCATCAAGGGAGGTGCCATCAAAGCCGGCTGTTCCAAATGACGCCAATGCGGCATCCAGGATCTGGGTTTTCGTATTGGACCGAGCTTCCAGGCGTTCGTTGACCCGATCCTGCACACGATCTGATACCCGTTCTTTCACGGGTTCAGGCCCAGTTCCGCTGATAACAGCCTCGTTGCTCACCTCACCACGGTAGTCGGTCTCTACCAACTGGTAAAGATCCTTACCATCTGGTAGACAATGTGCTGTGATCGCTGAATCCCTAGCCGGGAGCCGTATTGCTGTCACAGGCAGTACTGGCTTTCTCGGTACCGCCATCGTGGAAAGGTTGCTCCGCTGCGTACCCGACTGCGACCTAGTTCTCATTGTCCGTCCTGGAAGGCGGGGGGCCCAGCGCAGGGTGGACCGCGACATTCTCCGCAACGATGCCTTCGACCGTCTACGGGAAGACCTAGGGCAAGAGGCTTTCGAACAAATGACAGCCGCCCGGATCACTGCCATAGCCGGCGATGTATCTGAGGAGGGCCTCGGGCTGGACGAGGACGGACGCGCCGCTCTGGCCACCTGCGACACCGTGATCCACTCAGCAGCCATAGTTAGCTTTGACTCACCCCTGGACCAGGCAGTTGAGGTAAACCTCCTCGGACCTGTACGCATCACCGAGACCCTTGCTGAACTGGGAACTTCGCCACACCTCGTTGCCGTATCGACCTGCTATGTCGCCGGCAGTCGCAGGGGAGCTGCACCCGAGGAACCGGTCAACGAGAGCCCGTTCTTCGTCGATGTCAACTGGCACCTTGAGGTCGAAAGTGCTCGTCGTATCCGCCATGAGACCGAAGGTGCGAGTCGCTCTCCCGAGAGCCTCTCTGATTTTCGCAAGAAGGCCCACGACGAACTGGGCGCAGCTGGCATACCGGCCCTAGCGCTCAAGACCGAGCAGCTCCGGTCCCGCTGGGTGGACGACAGGATGGCTGAGGCTGGACGCTCCCGTGCCGCATCGCTGGGCTTCCCCGATGCCTATGCGTACACAAAGGCGCTCGGCGAAATGGCTCTAACGGAAACAGCTGGTGAAGTACCCGTCAGCATCGTCAGACCGTCAATTATAGAGTCGGCCCTCGCCGAGCCATCGCCTGGCTGGATCCGTGGCTTTCGCATGGCTGAACCCGTGATCATCTCTTACGCGCGCGGTCTCCTCAAGGAATTCCCAGGCGTCCCCGAAGGGACTATCGATGTCATTCCAGTGGACTTCGTGGTTGCTGCCATCTGCGCTGTCGCTGCCCGAGGCCCAATTGAGGGACCCGACATCGTCCAAGTTGCCTCAGGCAGTGTCAACCCACTCCAATACGGACGTCTTGTTGACCTCGTCCGCTCATGGTTCACAGACAACCCCATCTACGACGAACATGGGCAGCCGATCTCGGTCCCGGAATGGTCTTTCCCCGGCAGAGGCAGAGTGAAACAACAACTCAAAAGGGCCGAAACCGTCCTGGACATTTCCGGAAAGGTCCTCGACAAGCTTCCCATCCGTGGCCGCCAAGCTGAGGTGGCAGTGAAGTTGGAAGCGCAACGAGACCTCGTCGAGCGTGCAATGGGCTATGTGGACCTGTACGGCGCTTACGCGGAGTGTGAGGCTGTGTACCTACTCGATCGACTCCTGGACCTCTGGGATGAGGTTGATGACGGCGACCGGGAAACCTTCTGCTTCGACCCCCGCTCGTTGGACTGGAACTACTACGTGCCCGAGATCCACCTGCCGTCTGTAGTCAAGGCCGGCCGGGTTCCGATGAAGCCCCCAGCCAGGGGTGCCCAAAACAGAAGTGTCAGATTGCGCAGCCAGATCCTTTCCGAAAAGCGTCATATAGCGGCATTCGACCTAGAGAACACCCTCATCGCCTCAAATGTTGTAGCCAGCTTCGCCTGGCTGGGTAGCCGCCACCTGTCCCGAGGTGACCGCGCCCGATTCGTACTTAAGATCCTGGCCGAGGCCCCGACGCTCCTGGCTCTCGATCGCCGCGACCGCAGTGATTTCCTGCGCTTCTTTTACCGTCGTTACGCGGGAGCACCTACAGAACGGATCTCAGAGGACTCAATCGAACACTTCAGCGACCTGATACTGGCCAGGTCCTTCCCCGCAGCAATTCGCAGGGTCCGAGAACACCGAGCCCTCGGACACAGGACTGTTCTCGTCACGGGTGCTCTCAACTTCGTAGTCGAGCCCCTCCGACCACTCTTTGACGACATCATCAGTTCAGAACTGGGGACGTCCCACCTAGAAGACGGAACCGACACCTATGACGGCCGCATGCAGGCAGCTCCGCCTACCGGTGAGGCCCGCTACCAGGCACTGGTTGACTACGCCAACTTGCACAGCTTGGACCTCAGGGAGTCCGTGGCATATGCCGATTCGGCCAGTGACCTGCCGATGCTAGAAGCCGTCGGGTTCCCCGTCGCCGTCAACCCAGAGACACGCTTGGCAAGTATCGCTAAGAAACGTGGTTGGCTTGTCGAGGATTTCAAGAAGGCCCCTGGTCTGCCTAGGCGCCTGTTCCCACTGGCACCACCCATTTCGGCAGTGGTGGCCCAACACGGCGCATGACGAAACCGAGAACAGGGTTCCCTCGATGAAGGCACTGGAGTTTCACCGGAACCTACCCCGATTCGCAGCAGCTCGGATTGCCGGAAGCCTCGCCCCGGGCGGAGGAGCCGGCGTTGGCCCACTACGGCTAGCTGACGTGCACCAACCGGCACCACCTGGCACCAACTGGGTGCGGGTCCGGCCGAGGCTGGCCGGCATCTGTGGATCCGATCTGGCGACTGTCAACGGCAGGTCAGCTCGCTACTTCGAACCTCTCGTGTCGTTCCCCTTTATCCCAGGCCATGAAGTGGTTGGCAACCTCGACGACGAGACTCGGGTGGTCTTAGAACCCGTCCTCGGATGTGTCAGCCGGAACCTCTCCCCCACCTGTAACCCGTGCGCCGACGGTCGACTCGGCAACTGTGAACACACCACCTTCGGAGACCTGGAACCCGGAATCCAGACAGGATCTTGCCATGACACGGGTGGAGGATGGGCGACAGCGTTCTGGGCCCACAGCAGCCAACTCCACCCCGTGCCAGACGACCTATCCGACGAGGCAGCCGTTATTGTCGAACCGGCCGCATGTGGAGTCCATGCAGCCATCATGGCCAGCGTGCCAGATGACGGAACCGTAGTAGTGCTCGGATCCGGGACCCTCGGACTGCTAACACTCGCCGCCCTGCGGGCCCACACCACTCCCCGAACTATTCTGACCACAGCCCGATACCCGGAACAGCGCCAACAGGCAAACGCCCTTGGGGCCGACATCGTCACAGCCCCCGACGAAGTGCGACGTGCAGTTCGCCGAATGACAGGCAGTCGGGCAGTTAGTCAGCCAGGCACCCAAACCCAAAGTGCTACAAGGAATGGCAACGTCGACCGTCTCAGCGGAGGTGTTGACGTTGTAGTTGACTGCGTGGGCTCCTCGGAAAGCCTCACCGACGCCATGGCAATCACCAAGCCGAGGGGCAGGATTGTCCTTGTCGGAATGCCGGCAACGATCAGCTTGGAGCTAACACCCCTGTGGCACCGAGAACTGGAACTGGTGGGTGCCTACACCTACGGCACAGAGGTCCTTGCCGATGGAACCAGAACACGAACGTTCGACCTTGCCTTCGACCTTGTTCGACACTTCGACCTAGGCAGCCTGGTGTCGGCGACCTACCCGCTCAACCGCTACCGGGAGGCCATTGCGCATGCCTCCTCGGCAGGCAGCAGGGGTGCTGTGAAAATCGCTTTCGACCTTCGGGACGAGAAGGAGCGCTACAGGCCATGAGCAACGGCAGACACCTAGCACCGCGACCGGGATTCGTCCTGGACGTTGACAGGAACAGCCCACCGATCGTTTTCCACCACGGTGAGGGCTTCAGACTCGAGAAGTTGCCGGCAGGCCGCTCCAGGGTTATCTACCCGGCCGAGCCTCTCGAGGGCCTCACCGACCCGGATGGCGCCATCCGCCATGCTCTCTTAAACCCCATCGGAGATTCAGGGCCGCTACCGACCCTGCTTAGGCCTGACATGAAGCTGACGATCGCGTTCGACGACATCTCACTTCCCCTGCCACCTATGCGTCGCCCTGACATCCGCCAACGGATCATTGAGACCGTGCTCGACATCGCTGCCGAAGCCGGTGTCGATGACGTGCACCTAATAGCAGCGCTAGCCCTACACAGGCGCATGACCGAGGATGAACTCCGACACGCCGTCGGTGACCGTGTCTATGACGCATTTGCTCCCAAGGGACTCCTCTACAACCACGACGCTGAGGACCCCGATGGCATGGTCGTACTCGGGGAAACACCACACGGTGAGACGGTGCAGTTCAACAAACGGGCAGCAGAGAGTGACCTCGTCATCTACGTCAACATCAACCTTGTCGCCATGGACGGTGGCCACAAGAGCACTGCCACAGGCCTTACCGGCTACACCAGTCTGCGCCACAACCACAATGTGCACACCATGCTCAACTCCACGTCGTTTATGGACCGTGAAAACTCTGCCCTGCACTCCTCGAACTGGCGAATGGGCAAGGTTCTTCGCGATGCCGGAGTCAAGATCTTCCAGATTGAGACAACCGTCAACAACGACACCTTTGGCAGAGAAGGACCACTCTCGATGCTCCAAAAACGGGAGTGGGAATGGTCAGGACGCGACCGGGCATCATTCCTGGCAATGCAACAAGGCCTGAAGATCATGCCGACCAATCTGAAACGAAAGGCATTCTCCACCTGGCTAGCCCCCTACGAGATGACCTCCATACAAGCCGGTGAAGTCGAAGCCGTTCACGAGATAACGACAGCCAACGTCTATCGCCAGCACCTCGTGCCAGTAGAAGGCCAGACCGACATCCTCACCATGGGACTCCCCTACATATGTCCCTACAACGTCAACTCAATCATGAACCCGATTCTCGTCATGTGTCTGGGTCTCGGCTACTTCTTTAACCTCTACCGAGGACGGCCACTTGTCAGAGAGGGCGGCGTGGTGATTATCAGCCATCCGACGCCATGGGAATTTCATCCTGTTCACCACCCCAGTTACATCGACTTCTTCGAAGAGGTGCTGGCCGACACGACAGACCCTGGGGAGATCGAAAAGAAGTACGAGAAACGGTTCGCTGAGGACGAGTGGTACATCCACCTCTACCGCAACTCCTACGCCTACCACGGCGTTCATCCGTTCTACATGTGGTACTGGGGAGCCCACGCCCTTAGCCACGTTGGCCGCGTGATCATCGTCGGAGGCGACACCCGCGCCGTCAGGCGTCTCGGATTCCAACCAGCTTCCACACTGGCAGACGCCCTGGAGATGGCCAGCGACGTGGTGGGCCCGCAGCCAACGATCACTCACCTCAAGAACCCACCACTGCTCATGGCAGATGTGACGTGAAACTGCGAGTAATGCGCCCGACCCGATGAGCACCACCCCTCTGACTATCAGGATCATGAGGCTTCGCTCTATGGCTGTTCGTCTCGGCTTTCCATGGCGACCTGCCCCAGTACCACCCGGTGTGGAACCACCAGAACCAACACGGCAACTTGAAGCCGAATACGACACCGCATGGGCGCGCCGATTCCCAGCCAGACTCATCAGAGCATCCTTGCTCGAAACCGTGATGAGATTCGTCATGTTCGTACTCGCCTCACCCAAGCGAAAGGGAACCGACCGCCTCAACACCGTCGATGGCCCAGCTATCTTCGTAGCCAACCACCACAGTCACGCCGATACCCCTCTCCTCCTCACATCTATTCCGGAGCCATGGCGGCATCGCGTGGTGGTAGGTGCCGCCGCCGACTACTTCTTCTCCACCTACTTGAATAGTGCCCTAGCAGCACTCCTGATCAACGCCATTCCAATCGAACGGACAAAGGTGGGGCGCAAGTCAGCGAACCTCGCAGCCGAACTTCTTGATGAAGGCTGGAGCGTCCTTATCTTTCCAGAGGGTGGCCGTAGCCCCGACGGGTGGGGACAGCCATTTCGCGGTGGTGCCGCCTACCTAGCAATCCGCTGCAACGTTCCAGTGGTGCCAGTGCACATTGCCGGCACCGACCGAATCCTCCGCAAGGGACGCTTCCTTCCGAGCCGTTCTAACACAACAGTGACCTTCGGTGATCCGCTCCTTGCCTCTGATGGTGAACACGCCCGTGGCTTCGCTTCCCGGCTCGAGGCGGCGGTGGCCTCACTCGGGCACGAGGCTGCCAGCGATTGGTGGCAGGCGCGACAACATGCACATGCAGGCACTTCACCGGGACTCACCGGTCCCGACATCGGTGCATGGCGTCGCATCTGGGCACTAGGTGACAGGGGCAAGAAGTCCCGTCGCCGCAAGGTTCTTTGGCCAGAGTTGTAGGTAACGCCGAACGGGTCTGACGGGCCTCAGGAAGAAAGACATTCTCCCAGATATTCAAGGAGACCCTCAATCGGTACGCGTTCTTGTTCCATGGAATCACGCTCACGTACCGTTACCGCTCGGTCATTAAGAGTATCAAAATCAATGGTCACACAGAACGGCGTACCTATCTCATCCTGTCGTCTGTAGCGGCGCCCGATCGCCTGGGTCTGGTCGTAGTCACACATCCAGTGTGGCTGAAGAAGGCCCAGAACTTCATTGGAGGGATCGATCAACTCGGCCTTCTTGGATAACGGCAGAACGGCTACCTTGTATGGCGCCAACCTATGGTTGAGTCGGAGCACTGTGCGGGTGTCGTCCCTGACCTCCTCCTCGTCGTAGGCAGCCATCAAGAACGCCATCGCTGTCCGGGTGGCTCCAGCAGCCGGCTCGATCACGTGCGGTACGTACCTATCACCGCTGCCTGGATCGTGATACTCCAGTCGTGCCCCAGAACTCTCCGCGTGACGCATCAGGTCAAAGTCCGTCCGGTTGGCAATTCCTTCCAACTCGTCCCAGCCCCATGGAAAGAGGAACTCCACATCAGCAGTTGCCGTCGAATAGTGGCTCAACTCATCGGAATCGTGGTCACGGAGGCGCAAGTGGTCAACGGGTATACCCAAATCCAGGTACCAGTCGCGTCTGGCATCGCACCAATACCGGTACCAATCATCCGCCTCGGCTGGAGGCACGAAGAACTCCATCTCCATCTGCTCGAACTCGCGTGTTCGAAACACAAAGTTGCCGGGTGTGATCTCATTGCGGAACGACTTGCCTATCTGAGCGATACCGAATGGTGGCTTCTTGCGACTGGTGTTGAGAACGTTGGCAAAGTTCGTGAACATACCCTGTGCGGTCTCGGGACGCAGGTAGACCTCGGCAGCAGAGTCTGCCATCGGGCCGGCGTAGGTCTTGAACATTAGGTTGAACTGTCGAGCCTCAGTAAACGAACCGACCTCGCCACAGGCCGGACAGGTGTCGGGTTCATCCAGTTTGTCCTGACGGTGGCGGGCTCCACACTTCCTGCAGTCAACCAATGGATCAGTGAAGTTGGCGAGATGACCGGAGGCCTCCCATACGGCGGGAGGCGTGAGGATTGATGCATCTAGGCCAACCACGTCATGTCTTAACTGGACCATGGTTCGCCACCACTGCTCTTTCACGTTTCGCAAGAGGAGCACACCGATTGGCCCGTAGTCGTAGGTGGAGCGAAAACCGCCGTAGATGTCAGCGGACTGGAACACGAACCCGCGACGCTTGGAGAGATTTACAACCTTTTCGAAGAGGGTCTCGTCGTTCAGCACCATGCCGGTGCAGGGTACCGGCCGATACCTCGGTGTGGCTTCACCCGTGATGGAAGTATCCGCACTGCCGGATCGGCAAGACTGGTTGGATGGGGCAGGCCAAAGTGAACCAACACACCGATCCCACAGCGGTTCTTGGGCGACGCCTTATCGCATGGGTGCTCGACAATCTCATCGTTGCCACACTCTTCACGATCATCTTGTTGTCAGGGGCCGAGAACAGACAAGTGCCAGATGGCGTGTCGAACACGGATGCTTGTTCAATACTGTTCACCTCCGATGAGGGCTGCATTGTCATCGGAAACGAAGCCTGGCAGGTCGATGTGGGACTGAGCGCTGCACATGTCCTCTTTCCAACCTTGGCCTTCCTCGCAAACCAGATCCTGTTGACAGCAGCTACCGGATTCAGCCTCGGCAAAGCCGTTACCGGCCTACGTGTCGTGCGAAGGTCCGATGGGGGCCTACCAGGGCTAACCGGAGCTGCCGGGCGGACGCTCCCGTGGATGGTTCCGACCATCCTCGGCCTATTGGCACCAGTCATGGTGGTAATCGAGATTGGGCTTACTGTTACTAGCACCGGTCATCGCCGTCTCGGTGACAGGATCGGCGGCACCCTTGTGGTGGACCGAAGTCGGTCAGGCACCGTGCCGTTGGTGCCCGGACTCAACAATCCGGACCGGCCTACCTAGCCCCCTTGCATGACTCTGCTTTTCCACCCGGCTTAGCAGCAGCCAAGCCCCGCCTCAGGCCTTTTCCATCACTCGCCTTGACTTCATGCGGCGCTCAAGGTGGTACTCCACGGCTGCTGTCGCCGTCGCATCAACCTCAGCACAGACCTCCAAGTCAAATACGGCCAGGGCATCGAGAAGTCCTCCACCCAGAATCGCCCTCATCACCGCCAAGGCCGCTTCCGAAAGTGGTCGTCCACGTCGACAATCACCGCAGAGGGTTCCCCCCTCTCCAAAATCGATGGCTACCAAGGGTACCGACAACCCACAACGAACGCAGGTGTCCAAATGGGGTGCAAGGCCCTCATGGGCAATCAACTTGAGGTAGAAGGCCGGAACCAACAGAGGGGCGGGGGCATGATCGAGGATCTTCAAAGCACCGAGCAGCATCTCGTATCTCTGGCGGTCCGGATTGCCATCAGGGGAGACAGCATCAACCACCTCAAGAAGGGCGGAAGCCTCGCTAAACCGATCCGGGTCGGCGCGGACACTCTCAAACCGGTCGATCGTCTCCGCCTGAGTGATGATCCCGAGATCCCCCTTACCTGCATATAGCTGCAAGTCCACGTGGTTAGTTGGCTCCAGGCGACCACCGAACTTGCTGCGGGTTTTACGCACGCCCTTGGCAACAGCACGGACCTTGCCATGCTCCGGTGTGAGCACCACCACGATCCGATCTGCCTCACCCAGGCGCCAAGTTCGTATGACCACTCCCTTGTCGCGGTAGAGAGTCACAACTCTCCAACCCCGCCGAAACGACGGTCACGATCTTGGAATTCCTTGATGGCGCTATAGAGATGTTCGCGCCTGAAATCAGGCCAGAGCGTCTCACTGAATACCAGTTCACTGTAGGCGATTTGCCAGAGAAGAAAGTTTGAAACTCGGTACTCGCCAGAGGTTCTAATAACCAGATCCGGGGAAGGCATCTCAGGGTCGTAGAGGTTCCTGGCTATCGCCTTCTCGGTAACACGCTTGACGCCAGAATCAACCAACTGCTGGAAAGCATCCACCAACTCAGCCCTGCCTCCGTAGTTGAAGGCAACCGTGAACGTCAGTCCGCTGTTGTCGCGGGTCAACTCCTCGGCCTCATCCATCAGGCGCACTAACCGCCTGGGCGTTCGTCGGTCGCGTCTGCCAATAAAGCGAACTCGCATGTTTCTCTCGTGCATCTCGTCGCGACGGTTGACAAGAATCTGCTCATTGAACCCGAGCAGGAACTGCACCTCCTCAGCCGGTCGACGCCAATTCTCCGTCGAAAATGCATACACCGTGAACCAGCTCACCCCGAGGTTGTCGGCTCCCTCGAGAACATCAAAAAGGGAACTCTCTCCAGCCGTATGACCCTCGGTCCTCGGCAAGCCCCTCTGCTCGGCCCAACGACCGTTGCCATCCATGACACATGCGATGTGGATGGGGACCCGCTGGAGATCTAGATCAGACGGAAGCATTTCCGAAACCTACTGCCTCTCCACCTCTGCTCGCTGCCAACCCAAACAGCATCTTCTCCTAAGCAGACCAGACCCCCCCAGTCAACCTGGCAAATCAGTAGCCCAGACGATCCAAGGCCTTCGGGCGACGCTGCCAGTCCTTGTCAACCTTTACTACCAGTTCCAAGAAAGCCCCGTCGGGCAACTGGGCTCGCGCCAGGGTTCCGACCTCTTTAAGGACTGAGCCCTTCTTCCCGATAACGATCCCTTTCTGCGAGTCGCGCTCAACCAGGATCTCACACCTGATCCTGGGCCAATCCCATTCGGTAACCCTGGTGGCGATCGAGTGGGGCAATTCTTCCCTGACCACTGCCAGAAGTTGCTCTCTGACCAGTTCGGCTACCCAGAACGCTTCCGGCACATCAGAGACCATTTCTTCGGGGTAGTACCGCGGGCCCTCTGAAAGCCTTTCCAACACGTGCTCCAGCAGGGCATCTACTCCCCTTCCGGTCTTGGCAGACACCGGGAAGTACTCATCAAAATCGAACTTTGCTACTTCACTCAACTGCCCAATCACCTGCTCCTGACCGACCGAGTCGACCTTGTTGAGAACCAATATGGTCCTTTCGGATGGAAGGGTCTCAGCGATGAACCTGTCTCCCCTACCGATAGGACCATCCGCTGTCACGAGGAACAGCACGACATCCATGTCAGCCAACGCCGCTCTGGCAGTGTCGTTCAGACGTTGCCCCAACAGGGTTCTCGGCTTGTGAATTCCAGGTGTGTCACAGAACACGGCTTGCACCTCGGGCCTCGTGAGCACACCGCGCACTTCTGTCCGGGTGGTCTGCGGCTTGTCGGACACGATGGTCACCTTGGTTCCCAATATGCGGTTCAACAAGGTGGATTTACCTACATTGGGCCTTCCAACCAGGGTTACAAACCCTGAACGGTGACCCTCCGGCTGCTGAACGACCCTCCCGTAGCCAGAAACTGGAGCCCGGACTCCACCACCCTCCAACTCCGGATCCACCGTCACAGGCCGGCCTCAAGACTGCCGATGCGAATTCTCGTGATTCGACGGCCCACGACTTGTTCGACACAGAAACGCCATCCCGAAAACTCGACAGTTTCCCCAACCGAAGGCACATGGCCAAGAGCGTCAAAAATGAGGCCACCAACAGTGTCCCAGTCACCGTCCGGCAGACCTTCGCCCAACAAGTCATTCAGTTCATCGACCGGCATCCGTCCGTGAACCCGAACATCCCCTCCGGCGAGAGACTGGGACAAAGGCTCTTCCATGTCAAACTCGTCAACAATCTCGCCGACAACCTCCTCGAGCAGGTCCTCCATAGTTACCAGACCGGCGGTTCCTCCATACTCGTCAACGACCACTGCCAAGTGGAAGCGCTCTGACTGCATTTTTCGTAGCAGGTCGTCAGCCTTCATGGTCTCTGGGACGAACATCGGCGACCGCGACATTTCAACCACAGGGTCACCACTCCTGTCGTCCAGGTGGGCCTTTGCCAGGTCCTTGACATGGACCACTCCGACGATGTCGTCGATCCCGGTTCCGCTCACTGGAATGCGGCTGTGGCCACCGGATACAGCCTCCTCCAGCGCCATCTGCACGGTGCAGCCATTCTCGACGCCAATGATGTCTGGCCTAGGAACCATCACCTCTCTGACCAGCGTGTCACCAAACGCGATCACTGAACCAATGAGCTCGTGTTCCTCCTCGTCGATGGAGTGCGTCGCTAGAGCCCTGTCGGCAACGGCCAACAGTTCCTCTTCGGTAACAACTGGCCCAGACTCGCGGGCGTACCTGGGCAAAAGCCGTTCAGAGATCATCGTGAGAAGGGTTGCTAGCCAACGGAGGGGCAGGATCGAGCTAACGACTCCAACGACTGAAACGGACCAAAGAGCAGCCTTATCTGGTCTACGAAGTGCAATAACCCGGGGAAGTGACTCAGCCACAACAAACGCCACTATCGCAAGAACAGCAACTGAAGGGGGCACCCATCCGGCACCAAAGCGTGAGTAGACCCAGCTGACAACCAAGCTGACCAGAACCATCCGAGATACGACCAGCGCCAACGCGACTGGTCTGAGAGACTCCGGCCGCCGGTCGAGCAGGGCCAACAAGTCCTCAACGCGGTCATCACCACCCACTCCGTCTCCGATCACCTCGGCTCTGGCTCGACCAATGTGGAGAAGACTTGTCTCAGCTCCCACTAGCACCGCTGTACAACCTGTTGCCAGGATCACGAAAATGAAGCCCACGACCTCTGCGACAGCCATCAGTTGCCAAACCCCTCTAGGAGCTCACTTTCTCGCCTCTGCATGACCTCGCGCTCTCCCCGTTCGGCATGGTCGTAGCCCAGAAGGTGCAGGGCTCCATGGACTAAGAGTTGAGACACCTCCCCCTGAAGTCCATCCCCGGCCGAAGAAGTATCACGACCACCGGCGCCAAAATGAACTTGCCTTGCAGCCACTTCCGGACAAATCACCACGTCACCCAATAAAACAGCCTGGTCATGAGGCACCTCGGCTGGATCATCTATCGGGAATGCCAGGACATCTGTAGGTCCTTGGCCACCCATGTGCTCATGGTTCAGTTCCGCTATCGAATCCTCATCGACCAGGTGCACCGTCAGTTCAACTTGCCGGGAGCCAAGGCCCTCGTTGATCAGAACATGCTCTGCGAGTGCCACCCACCGAGATACGTCTGCAGAAACATCATCGACATTTTCCATAGTCCGCGTATCCACGGTGACACGCGGGCGGGGTTCAGGAGGTTCCTCTCTCATCACGGACCTATTCGAAGCTCGCGTTTCGCCCCTGGGATCTTGGGTCCCCGCCAGCCCCAACAGCCCCATAGGCCTCAACTATGTCTTGAACGATCCTGTGACGAACCACGTCGCGACTACTCAGATACACAAAACCAAGGCCGCTAATGCCAGACAAGATGGATTCAAGGTCGGCAAGCCCACTCCGCCCACCCGGTACATCGGTCTGGCTGATATCGCCAGTGACGATTACCTTTGAGCCGAAGCCCAACCGAGTCAGAAACATCTTCATCTGCTCTGGAGTGGTGTTCTGGGCCTCATCCAGAATCACAAAACTGTTGTTGAGGGTTCGACCGCGCATGAATGCAAGCGGGGCGACCTCAACCTCACCACGTTCGAGTAGTCGCTGTGCCGTATCCATGTCGAGCATGTCAAAGAGGGCGTCGTATAGGGGTCGAAAATAGGGATCTACCTTGGCCATCAGGTCACCCGGCAGGAAGCCAACTCGCTCACCCGCTTCGACTAGTGGCCTGGTAAGCACTATTCGGTCAACCTGTCCGGCCTGTAGCGCCCGTACGGCTAGAGCCACTGCCAACCAACTCTTTCCCGTGCCAGCCGGACCGATCGCGAAGGTAATGACGTTGTCGGTCACGGTCCTGACATAGTGCTGTTGGCCAGTTGACCGGGGACGGATCGGCTTACCCCGCGAGGTACGAAAAATCTCGTTAGTCAGAATGTCGGAAGGCCGCTCATCGGCAAGAACCATGTCGATAGCCCGCTCCAGAGTGCGATCATCGACAGGCAGGTCTCGCTCCAACAGCAGCACCAATTCATCGAACACTCGCCGAACGATGTCAGCCTGCTCACCAGCAATCGTGATCTGATTACCACGGACGTGGATTTCGGCTTGGGGGAAGGCTGCCTCCACCTGGCGTAGCAACTCATCGTGCTCGCCCACCAGGACCGACATCAGATCATTACCGGGAACGCTCAACTTGATGGTGGTTTCCTGCATGGCTACCTAGAGGCTACCCGTCAGCAATCCTTGATCCGGTTAGCTTCGGAGCCACCACAAGGACCGAATGGGAATGCCCGGAAGGCTCAGAGACTGTTCTCTTCGCCGCCAGTGATGCTGGCCACACGTGGCCGGGCCTTGAAGACATCTTCGACGAGGAAGGAAATATCATCCACGATTGGGTATCACCGATTAATCGAGACTTCTCTGCAACCGAAGTGATCTGGGAGTTCTTTGGTCGGCAGTCTCGAAACTGACAGAGGATCAATGACAAACGTTCTAGTTCTGGCGGCAACAAAGACACGACTGGATCCCAGGCACTGAGGTACCGAAACCCCAACACCCAGAGGCGGAAACGCTAACCACTTCCTCCTCCACCACCTTTTCCTCGCCTCTCCTTTTTGACGCGCCCTAGAAGCCGTCTCAGTTTTCCGGTACCTCCACGTTCGGATTCAAAGTCGGCAAGTACCCCCGGAGCAGCTTCGTTGACAATGTCTTCCGCAGCGTCCAAGAGTGCTGCGATGCTTCCATCGTCTCCTAGACCTGCTGGTTCATCCGGTGTCGCCGGCGTTACCAGAGAGCCTTGACTCCAATCCACGTCTATTCGCCTCTTCTGAAAAGAACCACACTCCTCTGGACAGCGCCAAGGAGCCTCCGGAGCAAGATCATGGTCACACTTTCGTACCGTGTCTCCGTTCGGATAGCTACGGCTTTCGAAATGTTTGCAGTCCTCCCTCATCGGCATGGGATATTCCTAGTCGATTGAGACGATCAGCCGACAGACCCTTCCATCTGCAGTTCGATCAGGCGGCTCCACTCAACTGCATACTCCATTGGAAGGGTCCTGGTAATGGGTTCGATAAAGCCATTGACGACCATTGACATTGCCTGTTCGGCAGTGAGGCCTCTGCTCATCAGGTAGAAGAGTTGGTCATCAGCCACCTTGGAGACTGTTGCTTCGTGTCCGACGACTGCGTCAGTGGCTCCTACCTCCATGTAGGGGTAGGTGTCGGAGATACTCTCATCATCGAGGATCAGGGCGTCGCACTGGACGTGACTCTTGCATCCGTAGGCCTCCTCCTCGATCCTCACGAGGCCTCGGTAGCTGGAGCGACCACCATCCTTTGAGATTGACTTGGACACGATCTTGGAAGTCGTCTCGGAAGCAACGTGGGTCATCTTGGCCCCTGCATCCTGATGCTGGCCAGCACCAGCGTAAGCCACTGACAACACCTCACCGGAAGCCTTGGGGCCCACCAAGACAACCGCTGGGTACTTCATGGTGAGGCGCGATCCGATATTCCCGTCGATCCACTCCATGTGTCCCTCAGCCTCCACTCGGGCCCTCTTGGTGACCAGGTTGTAGACGTTGTTGGACCAGTTCTGAATAGTTGTGTAGGTGACGCGCGCCGAGGCCCTCACAACTATTTCGACAACGGCAGAGTGGAGCGAGTCGGTCGTATACACCGGTGCCGAACAGCCCTCAATGTAATGAACCTCAGAACCCTCGTCGGCGATTATCAGTGTCCTCTCAAACTGGCCCATGTTCTCAGCATTGATGCGGAAATAGGCCTGAAGGGGCATCTCTACCTTCACCCCGGGTGGCACGTAGATGAATGAACCACCACTCCAGACGGCTGAGTTCAGGGCCGAGAACTTGTTGTCATTGGGCGGAATCACACGCCCGAACCAGGCCTTGACAATTTCTGGATGTTCTCGCAGGGCTGTGTCCATGTCGCAGAAGATGACACCCTGTGCCTCAAGGTCCTCACGGTTGCGGTGGTAGACCACCTCCGATTCGTACTGAGCCGTTACTCCAGCCAGGTACTTACGCTCGGCTTCGGGGATTCCGAGTTTCTCATAGGTGTTCTTGATCGCCTCGGGAACGTCGTCCCAGTCATCGGCCTGAGCAGTCGTGGGCTTGATGTAGTAATAGATGTCGTCGAAGTCGATTCCCGACAGATCGCCACCCCACCACGGTAGGGGACGGTCACCAAAGCGCTGGTAGGACCTGAGGCGAAAGTCGACCATCCAGTCGGGCTCGCCCTTCATGCCGGAAATCTCCCTGACTATGTCCTCGTTGAGACCCTTCTTGGGCTTGAAGACATAGTCCTCTTTATCGCTCCATCCCAGCTTGTAGCGGCTCAGGTCAAGGTCGATCTCGGCACGTGTCATATCTGGTCTGATTCCCAGTTTCAGGATTCCGGGTTGGGCCCCGAAAAGTCGACTTAGGTTATTTCTCCTACGTAGATAGTAACAATCCTTTCCAAGGTTCCACAGGACTCTCCCGGAAAGCTCACCTGTCAGGAGCGGTGTCCGTTTAGGCGCCGCTGGCGGACCAACCAGCCCAACAATACGGCGATTGCCCTCGGATCATGGCGCAGATGGTGGCCAGCTCCGCTAATCATGCGCAAGTCGGCGGAACCGTGTGCCGCAGCCAATGCTCGGGCGTCAAGCGGCGGCACGGCATTGTCGTCGCTTCCGTGCACCAGCAGAAGGTCTCTTGGAAAAAGGTCAGCGACCGAGGCCTCGGGGGACACTGACGCCAGTGCACCTGCCCAACTCTCAAAGTCAGTAGGAAAGTCAGTGTCCGAAACAAGACCCGCGTCGCGTGCGTGAAGCAGCAACCGACGCGGGTTTTTCGCCCAGTCGGACCAGTCAGCCGGCGTAGCCAGAGCTCCAACACCCCTGATGGTGGGATCAATGACAGCAGCACAAATTGCTAGGCCTGCACCGGTGCCGAAACCGACTGCCCAGACGCCACCTACCTGCACTCCGACATTCTCGCTGTCTCTGAGGTGTCGAACCGCTGCAACCAGGTCGTCACGCCAGCCATCAAGGCTGAAGCTTCCCTCCGAACCGGGCATGCCGCGAAAGTGGGGAACCATTGCCACCCACCCCAACTCGGTAGAAATCCTCCTAGCCAACTCCGGGAACGTCGCTGGTGAGTTGGCCCCGCCACCGGGTCCGCTCGGGAATCCGTGGCAGATTAGTACCGCTGGGACGTCGCCATTAACGAGCGGCCCACCATCGGCACCAACCCCCTCAAGGTCAGGCTGTTCGAGGTGGGCTGACAGACGCAGGCCATCTGAGTAGAAGTGTTGGTTATCCCGCCCGTCCACAATCTCAGTCCAAGCGACGGAGGGCTGTCCTGAATAAGCGAGCCCTCTCTACGTAGATCTCGGCATTCTCAAGGTTGGCACCCTCGAGCATTACGCCCTCCCTGACTGCGGCAGGAACCCCCAGAGCCATCGAAAGAGGTGGCACGACCTGGCCATTGCGGATAACGGCATTCGCACCCACGATTGATCCCCTTCCGACGAAGGCTTCGTGTAGGACCACGGAGCCGACGCCAACCACGACCTGCTCCTCGATAGTGCAACCCTCAAGGTGACACAAATGACCAAGGGTGACATCGTCACCGACAATCGTTGGTAGGTCGACTGTGCAGTGAAGAACGGCGCAGTCCTGCACTGAGGACCTGGCGCCGATGACGATCCTGTTCTCATCTGCCCTAATCACAGCATGGGGCCAGACACTTGACTCAGGGCCGAGCACCACAGCACCGATCAGTACCGCCTGAGGGTGCACATAAGCCGATGGATGGATATCGGGTTCAAGGGTGCCGATTGCGTAGATCGGCATCAGGGCCCCAACCTGAACGAGGCTCCAACAGGCCCGTACGAACCACCCAGGAAGACCAGGGGCGAGCCACCGGTGCCGTGATCCCTCAGGTCGATGACCTCACCAACTACAAAATAATGATCGCCAGCGTCCATCAGGTCGAACATGGAACAGTCGATGCTGGCCACGCAGGAAGGAATGACTGGAGAACCTGAGAGCCCCGGAACCCAGTCGGTCCCCTCCCAGGGGTCTCTCTCGCGGGCAAAGAATGCCTCAGCCATGTCAACTTGATCGTCAGCCAACACGTTCACACAGAACGAACCGCCTTTCCTGATCCGCTGCCAGGTCCTGGCATTACTACCAATGAAGAACCCCACGAGAGGTGGGTCTATAGAGACCGACACGAACGATCCGATGACAATGGCCAGGGGTTCGTCACCATCCATCCCAGTTACGAGGGTCACACCAGTCGGAAAACGTCCGAGCACCTGCCGATACCGTTCGGGGGTAACAGGCCCCTGCCGAGCTTCCTGGTTGTCTTCCTTCTGGCTGTCTGCCACGGTTTCTCCTTGGTCACTTCTGATACGAAGCCAAGCGCGAGGGTAGCCGGGCACTTCACCAGTTCAGGCTGCTAGGGACTTGGCAGGAAGGACGACTGTCTCAAGCAGGGACGACGTGAGCAGTTCCCTGTAGTACAGACCCTGAGGGCAATGAGATATCAAAACAATTGTTCTTCTCAACACTTGCCATGTTGGCAACGACGTGCGCGATACTCGCCATGTGAGTTCTCCCCCAGTGAAAGACGGTGTCGTAGTAGTAGTAAAAAGTGAGTGCCCTACCTGCCAGTTGGTGGTTCCGGTGCTTGAACAATTGGCATCTGATATTGACCTGATGGTGTTTACCCAGGATGACCCCACTTTCCCGGCCGAAGCGCAGTGGGTAGTAGACGACACCGATCTCCTGGTGAGTTGGGGATTGAATCTCGATGCCGTTCCCACGCTGTTGCGATTTGAGGATGGCCATGAGGTCGAGAGGACGACAGGCTGGCAGCGCGCCGCCTGGGAGGGCCTAACTGGCCAAAAAGGCCTTGGGCTGGACCTGCCACCCTTCAAGCCTGGTTGAGGTTCTCTCACAGCCGACCCCGGGCGGGTTGATGAACTAAGGAGCAGGTATGGGGCACCACAGGACGGCTCTGATGCCATTGCAGCACTTCAATCGCGTCGTCTCCGGTTCGCTTCCCTTGAGGACAATAGTGAGGCAATGTTCGACAAAGGTTGGACGGACGGCCTACCGGTCGTTGCACCAACAGAGGGCCGCGTCCAACAGATGCTCTCAGGCACTTCACGGCATCCGTCTGAAATCGTCGCAGTTATCCCACCGCGCCTCATCGAATGTACGGTGGAGAAGGTCGCCATCAATGCCGTCATGGCAGGTTGTCGGCCCGAATACCTGCCTGTGGTACTCACAGCCCTTGAAGCCGTGTGCACCGACGACTTCAACATGCACGGTGTACTTGCCACGACAATGTCCGTTGGGCCGATACTTGTCGTTAGTGGTCCAATCGTGAGCAAGATCGACATGAATCACAGTATCAATGTGCTCGGGCACGGCAACCGGGCTAACAGCACCATCGGCCGGGCCGTCCAACTGGTGATCCACAATGTCGGCGGAGGTTCACCTGGTGGCATCGACAGGGCCACCTTCGGCCACATGGGAAAGCAGGGTTTCTGCTTCGCAGAGGACCAGGCTGGATCGCCGTGGACAAGTCTTTCTGAAGAACGTGGCTTTGCCACCAACCAAAACACGGTCACAGCATTCACAGGTGAGGGGCCCCGCCTAGTTATGGATCAAAAGAGCAGGTCAGCGGATTCTCTCACCCGAACGCTGGCCGAATCCCTCCTAGGTACGGTCTCATCACGGGTTGTGATGGGCATGGACGCAATGCTTGTTCTGTCGCCCGAGCACATGGCCAGATACGCGGATGCAGGCTGGAACCGCTCCCGCTTTACAGCCGAACTCTCAAGCCACCTAGTGGTAGATGCCGACACAATCCTGGTTGGGTCAGGAGATATCGAAGAGGGCCTACCAACAGACTTCGCTGGCTTATCACTACCCAAGTTTCGACCTGGTGGACTGCTCGTTGTCCATGCCGGAGGACCTGCTGGACTCTTTTCAGCGATCATCGGTGGCTGGATCAACGGCCCGTCCGGCAGCGAACCCGTAACGAAGGAGATAACGCCATGACAGACATCGTTCATTCTGGCCTAACGGTCCTTGACCCTACGGCTGAGGGCCACCCGGCCGAACGCGAACTAACACTCCGACACAAAACTCTCACTGGCCTCACTGTCGGACTTCTCGACATCTCAAAACCCCGCGGAAACATCTTTCTCGACAGGGTGCAGGAACACCTCGTTGAGTTGGGTGTCTACGTGAAACGCTATGCCAAGCCGACCTTCACCAAGCCAGCTCCGGTTGACTTGCGGCACGAGATCGCAATCACTTGCGACGCTGTCATAGAAGCACTGGCTGATTGAGGATCCTGTACAACGTGCAGTGTGCACGACATCGACGATCTTGAACGCCGGGGAGTTCCCGGTGTGTTCGTGGCCTCCGGGCCCTTCGAGGACGCGGCAGAGGTACAAGCAGCAGCCCTCGGACTACCAGTCCGAGGGGTGTTCGTCGACCACCCTATTCAGGACAGAAGTGACGAGGAGATGTTGGCGCTTGCCGACGGTGCCTTCAGTGCTCTCCTTGCAGGACTTAGCAAGCAATAGGCGACAGACACGACCTAACCTCAACTGGACTACGACAACACGCGAGGAACCAGCAGATTCGATGCTGGCGCGCTAGCGTCATCCGCCGTGGCAGACACAGAGACGCTCAAGAACTTGAGTGAGGCCCAGTTGCACCAGGTGGGCGGGGTATCGCGTCCTCTCCTCGAATGGCTGACGACCTTCCACATGGCGACTGTCGTCCTGGACCCGTTCACCCATGAGAGTTCATGGCTCCTGGACACTGCCCGTCGCATCCTTACCGCATTCAGTGGCGCCGACGTCCGTGTTGCCTTCGTTGTGAGTGGAACCGATAGTGAAGGGGCCCACAAGTTCATTGGCCCACTAGCCAACGAGATTCTGTGCCTTGCCGATCCCGACCGTGAGTTCGTGCATTCTCTTGGCCTCTCGACTCTTCCGGCATTCGTAACTATCCGACAGGACGGCTACCAAATCGGCATAGCCGAGGGCTGGGACCCTGAAGCATGGCGATCGGTTGCAACCGACCTGGCCAATCTGACCGCGTGGACTCGACCGGAGATCCCAGCTGCTGGAGATCCGATGCCATACGTCGGAACTCCTGCCACCCCCTGAGAGGTAACCCACTCTCACCGTGGCCTCCGAAGTCTGGCGATTCACCCACGGGTAGGATTTCTGGGTGACTCGACGAGTGGCGGTGGCCCCCCACACAAGGCCTCCGATGTACGAGGCGATGCGTTCAGCGGTTGAACGGGGCGGTGCCAACCTCGTCGACCCCGCCAACGCAGAGGGCCTTGTCTGGGCCGACCCTGCGAGGCCAGACCTGTTTCCGTCCGTAATTGATGGTGCCGATGACCTGAGTTGGGTGCAGTTGCCCTATGCGGGAATCGAACCATTCGCACAACACCTCGACGACCACCTCACGTGGACGTGTGGCAAAGGGGTCTATGCACCTGCTGTAGCAGAGACAGTTATGGCGCTCCTCCTAGCAGTGTGCAAGAACCTCCATGGCTATTCACGAACCGACACCTGGTCAGAACCCGCTGGTCGTCAACTGGCCCACTCGCGAGTCACCGTGTTAGGAGGTGGAGGAATCGCCACAAGCCTCCTTCCACTCTTGGCCCCCTTCGGCTGTAAGACAACGGTCGTCCGACGAACCGACGTACCCCTCCCTGGGGCTGACCGCACCGTCACTGTTGATCTCCTCGACGGCCTACTCCCCCAGACAGACCTACTGGTTCTAGCCCTCGCTCTTACTCCGCAGACCTCAGGGATCATCGACTCTCGTCGAATGAAACTCCTACCCGATGACGCCTGGATCGTAAACGTGGCCCGAGGTGGCCACGTTGTCACCAATGACCTCATCTCCGCCCTCACCGAGCAAGTCATCGGTGGTGCCGCCCTCGATGTAACCGACCCAGAACCACTACCAGACGGACACCCCCTCTGGACCCTTCCAAACTGCCTGATCACTCCCCATATCGGCAACACACCTGAGATGGGCCTTGCATTGCTCACCCCATTCGTAGAGGAGAACGTGCGAAGGTTCGTGGAACACCGGGACCTCCTGGCTCCCGTTGACGTGGCTCTCGGGTACTAGAGATCGACCGTTGGCGATGTCGGGCCATCGATGAACATGGGAGTTGGAAGGATGGCTGCAGCCGTGCTTGCGGTCGTATTCGCGATCGCGGCCGGCACCAAGTTCCGTAGTCCCACGATCACACGTCAGACCATCAAGGGCTTTGGCCTACCCAACCCGCTCCTAATGGCCATCGTGCTTCCGGTAACCGAGGCCGCAACTGCCCTGTTATTGGTAGTAGACCCCCGAACCGGGGGGCCATGTGCGGTGGCCCTCCTTGCGGCATTCACAACACTAATCACGGGCCGCCTCATGGCGGGCTACCGCGATGCGTGTGGTTGCTTCGGGGCGTGGTCTATTCAGCCACTGTCGTGGAAGCACATCCTCCGCAACCTGATCCTGATAGGACTCGGGGTGGCATCTACGCTGGGCTGAGACCAGTAGTGGCCGATTTGCTACCGTCCCGCCCACGTACAGGGCACCGCATATCACTCGCACATACACACTCTTCTGACATCCACTAGGAAAGGGAGCACCTCCGATGGACGGACTGATGATGGAAACGCCTCTATCACTGATCCACCTCTTCGACCGGGCCACCAACCTTTTTGCCGACAAGCAGATTGTGACGGCCACACCAACCGGCTGTGAACGCCTCTCTTATGGCGACTGGGGTGAACGCACCCGTCGCCTAGGTGGAGTCCTTAACGACCTAGGCATCAGCGAGGACGGTCGAGTCGCCACGTTCGCTTGGAACACCTCCCGCCATCTGGAGCTCTACTTCGCTCCACCGTGCACGGGGAGGGTAACCCACACACTGAACCTACGCCTCTTCCCCGACCAGCTCACCTACATCGCCAACCATGCTGAAGACGAGGTCATCTTCGTAGACCAGTCGGTGGCAGGCCTGATCTGGCCCCTCATGGATGCCTTCGAAACGGTGCGACACGTGGTCCTCATGGATGATGGTGCTCCAGCACCCGACGCCAATGCCATCAGGGCAGAGGTACACGACTACGAGGAACTCCTGGAAACAGCCTCGCCAGTGGAGTGGACCCGCGTCGACGAGAACCGTGCTGGCTCGATGATGTATACCTCAGGAACTACCGGTGACCCCAAAGGGGTTGTCTACTCACATCGATCGATGGTGCTCCACACCTTCGGCGCCATGATGGCTGACACGCTCGGGACAAACGAGAAAGATGTGATCCTGCCAGTTGTTCCGATGTTCCACGCCAACGCATGGGGCCTGGCTCACGCTGGAGTCACCACGGGAGCGACACTGGTCATGCCGGGAGCCAATCTGACCCCCGGCGCTCTTGCTGACCTCGTTGAAACCGAAAGGGTCACCCTCGCTGCCGGTGTTCCCACGATCTGGATGGGTGTGCTCCCAGAACTGGAGGGCCGAGACGTTTCTGCCCTCCGCAACATCACATGTGGAGGCTCAGCTGTACCCAGAACCCTCTCGGAGGGGTACCGACAGATGACCGGTCTCCCAATCCTGCAAGCATGGGGCATGACTGAGACCAGTCCACTGGCTGCGGTCTGTCAGATCAAGTCGACCCTCGAGCACCTAGACGATGACGCCAAGGCGGATCTGAGAACAACTATCGGTCTGATCTCACCAGCAGTCGACTTCCGTATCGCTGACGCGGACACAGGTGAGGAGGTGGCCTGGGACGGTGAGTCGAGAGGGGAACTGCAAGTGCGGGGGCCATGGATTGCGCGCACCTACTACAACGACGACCGTTCCCGCGACTCGTTTACCGACGACGGGTGGCTCAAGACCGGCGACGTCGCGAGCGCCGACTCTGAGGGATACATCCGACTCGTGGATCGCACCAAGGACCTCATCAAGTCAGGAGGTGAATGGATCAGCTCGGTCGAACTGGAGAACGAGATCATGGCCCACCCGGATGTAGCCGAGGCTGCCGTGATTGGTGTGGCCTCAACCAAGTGGGGTGAACGGGCCATGGCATGTGTCGTGACTGCCGAGGGTGCGACACTCAGCGCTGACGACATCTTAGCTTGGTTGGACGGACGGGTAGTCAAGTGGTGGATGCCCGACCGGATCGAGTTCATCGAAGAGGTGCCAAAGACATCGGTAGGTAAGTTCTCAAAAAAGACGCTCCGTGACCGGTTCTCAGACGTACTGGTGGATTGAGACTGGAATGACAGTGAACTGGACCTGAACCGCAAGTCAAAACCGGGATGGTTGGCACTGGCTTGGAAGCATGCCATGATCAGTCGGTCGAAATCACCGGAAGTATCGAGCTAAGCAACGATCCTGAAAACAGGATCAGAACCGACAAAGGGGACCCCCGTGGAACTTTTCAGTGACTGGATGGGCATTGCCGGAGGTGGACAGGCCGTGGGTCGGTTCGCCCATTACCTAGGTGGGATCACCTGGATAGGCCTCCTGTACTTCTTCAACTTCATCCAAGGCTCCGCTTTCGGTGAGATGAACGAGGCTGCCAGGGGTGAGGCACTACGAAAGATCACCTGGCGAACTCTCTGGTGGTTCCGCTGGGCAGCAGCCCTCACCTGGGTGTCAGGCATCTGGATCCTGATCCACCAGGAGGTCCTGTCAAGCACCACCTATTGGCAGTCTGCTGCGGGGATGGGAATCCTCTTTGGTGCGCTGCTCGGTACCACCATGGCAGCCAACGTGTGGATGGTCATCTGGCCAGCACAGCAGGTCGTCATCGGCTCATCGGTAGCGGTGGCCGGGGGCGGCGAGGCCGATGCCTCCGCTCCGGCAGCTGCCAAACGGGCCGGCAGGGCAAGCCGTGTCAACACACTCTTCTCCATCCCCCTCATCTTCACGATGATGTGGCCCAGCCACTTCGGTGGTCCGAACTTCGGCACCCCCGACTCGAGTTCACGAGTGGTTCTCTGGATCGTCTTCGCCGTCATCTGGATTGCAATGGAGCTCTCGGCGCTAGGAAAGGTAGGTGGGTACGATGGTGTCCTGAATCGGCTCGTCCTTGACAAGCACACTGACACCATCAAGTACGGCTTCGTCATAACCTTGGTTCTCTACCTGTTGTTCGAGATCTTGGGCTGAACTGTCACACATGGCGCGCCCTGATAGAGACAGCAACAGGTCCCGACGCCCTTCAACGACATGTTCAGCCCCTACGGCTGGGTTGGGTTGAGGTGGTTCACCTCGCGTCAGATCTGGAACCTCACCGGACCAGCAACCTGGCCTCCATGCCACCTTCCCTGTGTCCGGGAATATCGCAGTAGAGGATGTAGCGACCTGCCTCCAGCGCAATAGCCCCAGAGTCTGTGGAACCTCCACTTACCTCCAGTCTCAACTGATTCTCGGATCCTTCGATCACCAGCGAGTGGCCCTGCATCCCATCAAGCACATACCGAATCTCGATGTCTCCGACTTCAGCTTCGTACTGGTCAGCATCGAAGTCGAGCGAATCGAGGGCGACCACACGGAGTACACCCTCATCTGTAGGCAGCAACGGTGCGATGCTTGAAGTTCCGCAGGCTGCCAGAGCGACTGCAAGGAGAAGCACTGGCACTACCGGACCGCGTGGGAAACAGGAAGTTCTGGCCATGGGCGACGAGGCTACCGATGGGAAACCTTCATCTGGAGTTGCCGTGGGCGATGATGTGACCATGAGCAGTTTCATCAAACTCGACCACCCGGCAGTGGCGCTTCTCGTCAACCCGGCTGCAAACGCTGGCCGGGCCTCCCGGAACCTGAAAACCGTGTTGGAACTTCTGCACCGGCGGGGTGTCAAGCCTGAACTCCTTGAAGCTAGATCCTCCTCTGCAAGCATTGAGGCTGTTGCCAACTCCCCAGCCGAGCGAGTTCTCGTAATGGGCGGAGATGGGACCGTGCACTTGGCGGCATCTGTTCTCTCCGACACTGACAGGATTCTGGGAATCATCCCGACTGGCACTGGAGATGATGCTGCAAGGGCATTGGAGCTTCTTGAGGGTGACCTAGCCCAACGCGTTGACCGAGCCCTCTCTGAGCCCGTTTCCATCAACCTCATCACCGGCGCTGCCCGTCCCGTGGTCACCAGCCTCGTAGCGGGCTTTCCCACCAATGTGAACAGTCGAGCCAACTCCATGCGCTTTCCCCGGGGTGCCTTCCGCTACACGATCGCCACACTCTTAGAAATTCCACGCATGGTACCCACCACCTACCGCCTCACCCTTGATGGCAAGGCAACCGAGCTAGCAGCAGCAGCCATCGTCGTTGCTAACACAGCATGGTTCGGAGGTGGAATGGAAATCTGTCCTGGTGCTAACCCGACCGATGGCCTCATGGACATCTGTCTAGTCGGAGACGTGAGCCGACTTGAACTGCTCCAGTCCTTTCGTATGGTCAATACCGGCACCCATGTGGAGCACCCCAAGGTGTCGATGTTCAGGGCTGTCGAGGTTTCACTCGAATTGCTGGATGACCCCGGAGGTAAGGGCGTCACCGGTAGCATGCGGGCCGATGGCGAACCTCTCGGAATTATTCCGGCCGGGGGCCGTACGACCGTTCGAGCAGACCGGTCGTCACTGCGGGTCGCCGGTGCGCTAAAACAAGACAGGCCCTGCGGCTAACCTCGTTCGGCATGGACGACAGGCCCACGAAAACCGGCTGAGCATGCACTGCATCGAGATCACCTACTGCGTTCCCTGAGACTATTCCACCCGTGCCGTGAGCACGGCCAGAGACCTACTAACCAACTATCAGCATGTCATCAGCGACCTGCGCCTAGTAACTGGTTCCAATGGCATCTACGACGTGAGGGTCGACGGCGAACTCATCTACTCTAAGGATGAGAATGGCCGCCATGCTGAGGATGGCGAGGTCCTGGAGATCTTCAAGGAGATCGTTGGCCCCGACGTAGCAACTTTCGGAGCCTAGACCTCACGTCACCGGACATACCTGCTCTCCGAAGAAGAACGATGGTCCCGACATGATCAGACCTTCGAATCAGACCCGGAGACTGGTGTCTGCAGGCAACCCAAAAGTGGATGTTGGTCCCTGTCGTTCTTATCGGCCTCTCTTTGCCTTCAGGACCAGTGGCGAAAAAGAGCACTCTCCGAGCCTAAACTCAGAGCTAGGAAGGTGGACAGCCAAAACGCATTCCTGCTCGTCATGCCAACTAGCCATCAGGAGAAAAGCTGTGAGTCTCGACGGAACCCAAACACATGAAAACCTGAAGGCGGCGTTCGCCGGTGAATCACAAGCCAACCGCCGGTATATCTACTTTGCCAAGGTGGCCGACATTGAGGGCTACCCCGACGTGGCAGGTAATTTCCGTGATACCGCAGATGGTGAGACCGGCCACGCCCATGGCCACCTTGACTATCTCAAGAGCGTAGGTGACCCGGCCACTGGCCTCCCTATAGGTGACACCCATGAGAACCTGGCTGCATCAGTGGCCGGCGAAACCCATGAGTACACCGACATGTACCCGGGTATGGCTAAGACCGCCCGTGAAGAGGGCTTTGACGAAATCGCCGACTGGTTCGAGACCCTCGCCAAGGCTGAAAAAGCCCACGCCGGTCGTTTCCAGTCGATGCTCGACTCAATCAACTAAGCACACGCTCCCACCTAGCAGCTACTCCATCTGCTTCTAGTGGCAGCCAAAGGAAGCGCTGGCGAGTACTGCTACAAGCCAGAAGATGACCTATGACGGATTCTGACCACGGCTCCATCTCGTACTCCCCAACCTCAGGGCTCGCATACGACCCATCTGACGACCTCTACTGGGACCCCGCCGCCCTGAAAGGGGAGATCGACCGCACGTTCGAAATCTGCCACGGCTGTCGAATGTGCTTCAAGTACTGCGACAGCTTCCCTGCACTGTTTGCGTTCCTAGATGAACGCCACGACGGCGACGTGAGGTTGATAACTGCAAACGAGACCGCTCAGATCATGGATGCATGTTTCCAATGCAAGCTCTGTGAAGTGCAGTGCCCCTACAGCGTCCGTGACGAGCACAAGTTCCAGTTGGACTTTCCGAAGCTGGTCCACAGGTACAAGGCGCAACGAACCCGGGTTAGCGGAACCAGGTTGCGTGACCGTATCCTCGGCGACCCTGACCGCATGGCCGGAGCGGCACGAGCTTCTGGCAGACTGGTCAACACTCTCAACTCAAGAAGCCGGCTGCACAGACGCTTCCTTGATCTGCTCCTCGGAATTCACCCCGACAAGGAGCTCCCGCAGTTTGCCCGTACAACCTTCACCACATGGGCCGTAGACAAAGGGCTCGTAAGCGCAAGTTCGTCCGAGGGCGAGGTAGTGCTGTTCCCCACCTGCTACGTGGAAAACAACGAACCCGAGGTGGGCCAGGACACCGTCTCAGTACTTTCTAGGAATGGTGTGGACGTCACCTGCGAAACAGGCTTGCAGTGCTGCGGAATGCCTGCCTGGGAATCTGGTGACCTAAAGACCCTCCAGAAGAAGGCAAACATCAACCTGGATCGTCTGACACCACATGTGGCTGCCGGAAAATCAGTTGTCGCGATCAACCCGACCTGTTCCATGATGCTGCGCCGGGAATACCCGGGACTGGTTGCTGAGAAGGACAAGGCACGAGCTGAGAAGGTTGCGGCAGCTGTTGTAGACCCCAGTGAATTCCTGTGGTCCATTCGCGACGAAGACCGCTTCGATGACAACTTCGCCAGCACGCCGGGCAACGTCAGCTACCACGCCCCGTGCCACCTGCGCGCTCAAGCCATTGGCTTTAAGGGTCGCGACCTCATTCGTCGTATTCCTGCCGTCAAGCCATCAACAACCATCGAGTGTTGCGGGCACGACGGTACCTTCGCCATGAAAACCGAGGGCTACGAGGTATCAGTGAGAATTGGCAAGAAGGCCTTTGACGGCATTGGTTCTAACGATGCCGAGGTCTGGGCAACTGACTGTCCACTAGCGGCACTGCAGTTCGCCCAGCACGCTGGTCGTCGTCCAATGCACCCGATGTCAATCTTGGCACGGGCCTACGAGCCCGACGGCTTCCCGACACCTATCGAAAAGGACCGGTCCCAATGACAGGCAACTTGGCTCTTTCTGCGGAGAAACACCCTCACCATGTTCGTCGTGAGGAGATCGTTGACTACCAGACCTACGAGGACTGCCGCACAGAGAGACGCCGCCAGGCCATGGCTGTCAAAGCTCCGCGACGCATCCACCTTGGCGAACAGTTGACCTTCCTCTTTGAAAACCACGACACAATGCGTTACCAGATCCAAGAGATAATGAGGGCAGAAAAGATCGTGCGTGATGCCGCCATCTCCCAGGAACTGATTACCTACAACGACTTGCTGGGTGGAGTCGGCCAACTCGGCTGTGCCCTCTTGATTGAGGTCGATGACGAAACCGAACGAAAGAAAACACTCAAAGAGTGGCTGGGCCTGCAGGAACACCTCTACGCAGTTGATGACAAGGGAGGCCGGGCCTATGCAGAGTTCAACCCGTCCCAGGTCGGCACTGATCGCCTTTCAGCTGTGCAGTACCTAAAGTTCACGCCGGCGTCCGCCCCTGTTGCGCTGGGCTGTGACTTTCCCGACGTAATAGTCGAGGTGAAGCTCGAAGAAGCTCAACGTGTCGCTCTGGCCGAGGACCTGGCCGCCACCATGGGCTGACCACCCGCTAGGAGCAAGCCGACCCTGGGTCCTACAGTCCTGTGGTGATCAAAATTCGGAATTCATCCATACTTGAACTCTTGATAACAAGCACTATTATCTGTCCATGGTTGGGGTGGGGGCAGAAGTCGAACAGTTGCAGAACGCCCTCGCCAACGGCACCCCTTCCACTGGCATCAGTGACGGGCCATCTGACACTCCCACCGGCGAGGAACTGACTGAAGTCCTGCTCCACGCTGCTGCAGAGGTGTTCGCCGAGCAAGGATATGAGCGAGCAGGCGTAGCCGAGATCGCCCGACGGGCCGGGGTCACTACGGGAGCCATCTACAGCCGCTACACGGGCAAAGCCGAGATGTTGCTGGCCGCGGTCGACCTTCACGTGCCCGATGAGATCCAGCAACTACTTCGGGCTGACCATCCTGGCGAGTTTGCAGCAGATGTTCTCGCATCACTAGGAGCCCATCTGGTCGATGACCTGCCCGGTGGCTACGGCCTATTTCTGGAAGCCGTCGTCGCAGGTCGACGCGACCCCGAGTTGGCCGCAGCGATACGCAGACGTGTCGAAGACGAGGATGCCAGGCTGGCAAAGTTGGTCGATGAAGCCACCGACGACGGTGTGTTTGACCCGAGCCTCGACCGATTTGCGACTGTCCGACTTGCACATGCCATCGGCTTCGGTATGACCCTGACCCGCGTGATGGGCCTTGCAGTACCTGACTCCAAGGAGTGGACCACGGTCATTGACAGGGTTATAGAAGCCTTGGCGGTGCCGGATACCCAGCCAATTCCACCCGACGGCCAGATCAACTCACCATCCGGCAAACCCGGACCAACAGGAGACACAGAGTGACCACGACAGACAGCGCGCCCACTACCGAAAATTCTCTTAGCCGGGCTTTTGACCTTGAAACGTATGCCAACGACCCGGACCGCATTGCTGATTACTCGGTCTGGAACAAGGACGTGACCAGCGTTATCCATACCGTTGAGGACAATGCTGATGCCATCTTCACCTGGAACTACGACAAGGGTGAGCGGGCGGCACTCGACAAGCTCTACGAAAAGGCCAAGTCGTCACAGTGGAATGGGCAGACAGATCTGGACTGGTCGATCGACGTGGACCCGTACAAGACCCTCACCCCCGCAGACCCCTTGGAAGTCAAGTACTTCGCAGAAAACCCAGAGTCTCCACTCCATAAGTTCACCGACGACGAGTGGGCCGAAGTTGGCGTCGAATCACTCAACTGGAGCCTGTCCCAGTTCATGCACGGCGAGCAGGGAGCCCTGCTCTGCACAGCCAAGATAGTTGAGACCGTTCCATGGATCGACGCCAAGTACTACGCCGCCACTCAGGTCGTCGACGAGGCTCGACATGTCGAGGTGTTCGCTCAGTATCTGGACCAAAAGCTGGACGGCATCAAGTACCCCTGTAACACCCACCTCGGCCTTTTGCTTGACGACATCCTCAATGACAGCCGCTGGGACATGACCTACCTGGGCATGCAAATAATGGTCGAGGGTCTGGCCCTGGCAGCCTTTGGCTTCATGCACCAGTCAGTTGAGGAACCCCTACTCAAGAAACTTCTCCGCTATGTGATGAGCGATGAGGCCCGGCATGTGGCTTTCGGAGTGATAAGCCTCCAAGAGGTCTACCAGCAACTCACGCTTGCAGAACTGCGAGATCGTCAAGAGTTCGCCTTTGAGGCAGCCCTGCGTATGCGCGATCGCTTCATGCGCCAGGAGATGTGGGAGCGCTTCGGTGTCGACGTAAAAGACATGGTCAGATTCCAGCTAGGCATGCCGGACGAACTCCGAGTCTTCCAACGCTTGCTGTTCTCCAAGATCGTCCCCAACTGCAAGAAGTTGGGTTTGCTGGATGCTGGCGACGGCTGGTTGCGGGACCGCTTTACCGATATCGGCGTTATCGAGTTCGAAGACTGGGTTGACACAGGTGAGGAGTACGCCGACTTGGATGAGGTGGCAAAAGACAGATTAGCTGCAGCTGCGGCTGACTAGTCCGCGGCTGACAGGTGGTGCCTTATCACCTCATCGATAACGAACCTCAGAAACTTCTCCGAAAACACCGGGTCGATACCGGCTGCCTCGGCCATGGCCCTCATACGGGTGATCTGCACTGCCTCCCGCTCAGGATCGGCGGGCGGCAGACCTACCTCAGCTTTGTAGATGCCAACCTGACGGGTGACCCTAAAGCGTTCGGCCAGGAGGTTGATCATGGCCGCATCAATATTGTCAATACTTGCTCGATATTCGGCCAACACCTGGTCCTCGCCTGAACTGCTTGCCATGTCATATTCCTCTCGTAGAGATGTCAGAAGCGTAGGCGGCCCAGTACAAGGCCCAGCGGTAGCAACCATCCGGCTTACGGCAACTAGTCTCCACTGACCTGCTGTAACCAGAAGGACAACCCATGGAGATTCCGTTAACCATCGCAGACCACCTGCGGCGTGGCGAACTTGTCTACGGCGACCGCGTCGCAGTCGTTGACGAGCCCGACCAACCCGCATCACCGCTTGCCAACCTCACCTACAGGCAGACCGCCGATCTGGCACGTTCCATGGCTGTCGGGTTGGGTGACCTAGGCCTGGACCTCGGCACCAGAGTTGCCATGGTTTCCCACAACGCCGCTCGCTTACTCATATTTCTGTATGGAACGAGTGCCTTTGGACGGGTAGGTGTTCCCATCAATTTCAGACTGAACCGAGACGAAGTCCAGTTCATTGTCGACCATTCCGGTGCCGAGGTTCTGATCATGGACCCAGAACTCAAAGCCGACCTGGGTGACATTGAGGTAAAACACCGACTACTGGTAGGAGAGGAATCCGACGCTCTCTTCACCCGAGGTATGGAGGAGGGCGCCGAACCCCTCCCATGGATACCCGACGAGGCTGCAACCGCCACAATCAACTACACCAGCGGAACGACCGCCCGCCCCAAGGGTGTGGAGATGACTCACCGCAACCTCTGGCTGAATGCGGCCATCTTCGGATGGCAAACAGGGGTCGACGACCGCGACGTCTACCTACACACACTTCCCATGTTCCACTGCAACGGCTGGGGGATGCCCTACGCGGTGACAGCAATGGGTGGTCAACACATTGTCCTGCGCAGGGTGGATGGTCCCGAGATACTGCGTCGAATCGCACACCACGGTGTGACCCTGCTGTGCGGAGCTCCGGCCGTGATCTCTGCTGTTCTGGACGCTGCAGCCGACTGGGATGGTCCCGTCCCAGGTTCAGGCACCACGAGAGTCGTCGTGGCTGGAGCACCACCACCCACGAGGACCATCGAGAGGGTTGAGACCGAGTTGGGCTGGGAGTTCATCCAGATCTACGGCCTCACCGAAACCGCTCCCCTCTTGACCATGAACAGGAATCGCTCAGAGTGGGATCACCTGGATGCCGCTGAACGGGCCTCGATGCTGTCACGTGCCGGAGCTCCAGCCCTCGGGGTGAGTCTCGATACCGCACCTGACGGCGAACTCTTGGCCCGCACCAATCACGTGCTCAAGAGTTACTGGAACCAACCCGAGGAAACCACTGCCGCCTTAGCAGATGGCTGGTTCCACACTGGAGACGGTGCCGTGATTGGCGATGACAACTACACCGCCATCACCGACCGAAAGAAGGACGTGATTATTTCAGGTGGTGAAAATGTGTCGTCCATTGAAGTCGAGGACTGCCTCTTTTCCCATCCTGCGGTCGCCGAGGTAGCGGTCATTGGGATCCCTGATGAGAAATGGGGTGAGACCATAAAGGCCCTAGTCGTGCTGAGCAATGCAGGGGAACAAGGTGTCGACCTTCCCGGTGAGCAGGACCTGATCGACCACTGTCGCCAAATGCTGGCCCATTTCAAGTGTCCTACATCGGTCGAGTTCCGCGACGAACTAGCGCGCACTGCTACGGGAAAACTCCAGAAGTTCAAGCTCCGCTCTCCCTACTGGGAGGGTATGTCAAAGCAGGTGAACTAGGAGTATTTGATCAGGTCTACAAATGGGTCAATCGGTATAACCATGGGAAACAACGACATTTCACTGAAGTGTGCCCAGGTGGCCATGTGGGTGGTCAAGTTGCTGTTGGCGGCATGTCTCCTGACCGGTCTCCTATTTCCCGGGATCCCGGGAGTGGAAGGAAAAGGCTGGCCTGAACGGGCAGTGGGCTATCCGCTGTCGGCTCTCATAGTGCCCATCGTCTGGTTCTTTAGCCGACGGTCTCAGACCCGTAATGCAGCCTCAGGCAGCCCGGCCTCTACCAGCACTGCTCCACCCTCCACCTACCCATACCATGGCGATGCTCTGCTGGTGACCCCTTTCGTCTTGGACCTAGCTGGCAATCTGGTGAACCTCTACGACACCTTCGACCAGTTCGATGACGTCCTCCACTTCCTGAACTGGACCTTCCTTGTCGCCGCAATGGTGCTGTTCTTGAGACCAGCCAAACTGAAACGCTGGAACCTCGTGCTCCTCGGGTCGGGCTTCGGTGCCCTGGCGATCGTCGCATGGGAAGGAGTTGAGTGGATTATCCAGGAGATGGGGACAGCGGGCCTTGAACTCACCTATGACGATACGGTCGGCGATCTGGTGCTCTCCACCTCAGGTGGGATTCTTGGAGCAGCCCTAGCTGCAGTCGTCCTGACCCGCCGTGAGTCTCCCAACTAGTTCCTCAACTCCGGGAGGGGCGCTCCCTCAAAGAACCTTCGTGGGTTGTCTACGACGAGAACGTCGATCTGCTCGTCGGTCACACCATGGTCGTGGAGCATTGGCACAATCTCACGGTCAAATCGTGTGGGATCGAAGACGTCCGAAAGGAGACCAGCCGCTGCTGCCGGAAACGGCTCACCTCTCCAGCACCAGACCGAGTCGTGGCTAACAACTATCCGGTCACCTGCGCCCAGCTCCAGCAGACGTACGAGGGAAGTCACCCTGTCGACATCTGGCATTAATGCACTGAGGCCAAAGCGGTCAAAGCCGAGATAGCTGCCCCCTGCAACCAAACCCATGTGGTAGTCGGTATCGGTGCTTCCACATGAATGTCCGATGATCACCCGGTTCGCTGACACGCCTCCGGCTGTGAGCACCTCCTGTTGCAGGTCACCCATCGTTCCACGGTCAGTATGTGTGGTGATGGGAACGCCTGTGGCGACAGCAGCTAAAGCGGCAGCCTCAAACACTTTGTGTTCATAGTCCGACATTGCTCCCGGCCCGGTTGCGCACTTGATGATCCCCGGCCTCACACCCGTGCTACCGACACCGTCGGTCAACTCTGAGATGAACTGGTCGGCCATGACGGCCCCAACATCTTCGAACTGGGCCTTGAAGTGCCAGTAAGCGGTACCTCCCTCCTCTTCCTTGTAGAGACCGGTCGCACAGACGATATTGAAACCCGTCGCCTCGGCTACCTCCACCATGAGGCCTACATCGCGTCCAAGGTCGGACGGGCAGGGATCAAGCATCGAGGAGTACCCAAGATCTTGGAGTTGTCTGATCCTCTCCGTGCACATTGCCACCATCTCCGCCCTGTCAGGGCCTGGGCGACTGGAATGAGCCTCGAATCCTGCATAGCCAACTGTGAGGTGTTCATGCATGAGAGTCCGACCCAGATCAGCCGTCGAAATAGGGCCGGTAACGGTCTGGACGGTACCTATCTGGCCTTGGTCTAGCTGGGAAGTACGACAAGCCGTACGAGTGGCTTCACCCACTGGGTCCATCGACATCGCTCCAGTCTCCCACAGGATTCCAAACGTCCCTTGCCGGGTCTGCACAACCAATTTCAGGTTGCCACTGTGACAAACGGCACCTAACGTGGTGTCCTGCCACCCAATGACGGGTGGCTATCAGTGCATCTTGTCTTTCTTGGACAACATGCACTGATTACTAAGCAGATTGAATCGATATACATATCGGAGGGGAAAATTATGCAAAAGAGCAAGCTTGTTAGGCTGCTTGCACTATTCCTGTCGATTGGTGTCGTTGCTACCGCATGTAGTAGCGATGACAGCGACGACGCACCGGCCGCACCGGCTACGACTGCAGCAGCCACCACGGCTGCACCGGCTACGACTGCAGAGGTCGAAGTTGTGCAGGGTGGGAGTTTGCTTGATGCCGTTAAGGCGCGTGGCACGCTCAACTGTGGTGTAAGTGGTAGCGCTGTGGCATTCTCAGAAACCCAGGCCGATGGTTCGGTCACCGGTTTCGATGCCGACTACTGCCGTGCAGTAGCAGCTGCCGTCCTCGGCGACGCCAACGCCGTCATGTTCATGGCGTTGACAGCAGCAGAACGTTTCACCGCTGTTCAAACTGGTGATGTCGACGTGCTCATGCGCAACTCGACCTGGACTCAAAGCCGTGACACCGACGTAGGCATGGACTTCGGTCCTACGACCTACTACGACGGTCAGCAGCTGATGGGCCGTGTCTCTGACGGGTTCTCCGGTACCTCTGGTATCGCCGACCTTGAAGGCGCAATCGTTTGCACCAACGCTGGTACCACAACCGAGAAGAACATCGCAGAGGCGACGGAACTTGCCGGTGTGAACATCACGCTCAACTCATTTGAGACTGGTGACGAGGTCTGGCAGCAGTTCCTCGATGGTGCATGTGACATCTCCACAACCGATGGTTCGGCTCTGGTAGGCCGCAAAGTCAAGCAGCAGCCTGATGATGAAGAGTGGGTAATCTTCCCGCCAACGCCTATCTCGAAAGAGCCACTCGGACCCGTTTACGGCCAGAATGACTCCACATGGGCCGACGCTGTCAACTGGACCGTGTACGCCACGATCATCCTCGACGAGTACGGCGTCAACCAGGCAAATGTCGACGACTGGCTTGCCGAGCCTGGCGAGGTCGGCCGCCTCCTGGGTGGTGACGGTGAGTTGCAGACCACGATGGGGCTGAGCGCGGATGCGTTCTACAACGTCATCAAGCAGGTCGGCAACTACAGCGACATCTACAACTCCAACCTGAACCCGGTAGGCCTCTACCGTGAGGGTTCGGCAAACGCTCACTGGAAGGAAGGCGGCCTCATCTACTCGCCGCCAGCACGCTAGACGAGCGAACAGATAAGCAGAACAGGCAACTACAGCCCGGTAGCACTCCTACCCGGTAGAAGTTTCCTGAGATACGCGTGATGGTCCCGCTGTCCGGGGGTGTTTGGCACCTCCTGACAGCGGGACCTTCCGCATTCTGGGCTGGAAGCGCTACCCGCCAGGCACAGTTCAACTCCGGAACAGTTGGTCTCGTGCTTGTAGTTTCCAACCGTTCCTGACCAACAACTCCCACAGTTCCTCAGAAACATGACCGCACCCACCAGCGAGGCCTCAAGTACCCATAAAGCGGTATCGCAACGCGTGCCACTTTGGCGGGACGCTGTGGTCGTCAAATGGACAACACAGGTCACCCTCCTCACCCTCGTACTGGCGGCACTCTGGTTCCTAGCCAGTCAAGCAGGCGACAACCTGTCGGCCCGCGACATAGATATCGGTTTCGACTTCCTAGAACGACCACCTGACATCCAGCTCAGTGAGGGCATCGACACCCATCCCGCAACTGGCGGCCGTGCACTCTGGGTTGGAATGGTCAACACCCTGCGCATGGCCGGGGCCGGAATCATCTTTGCAACGCTCCTGGGCGTAGTAGTCGGCCTCTCAAGGCTCTCCAACAACTGGCTCATCCAGCGCCTTGGAACAATCTGGGTTGAAACCCTGCGAAATGTCCCGCTGCTGGTCCAAATCATCTTCTACTCATCGGTCCTCTCGACCCTTCCCAGAGTCGGTCTGGACACCGGACCGATCAATGGCTGGCTCCACATCTCAAATAAAGGCCTCTCAATACCCCGCATCTTCATTGCCGATGGCTTCTACCAGTGGGCCGTGGTGGTGCTCCTCGGCGCGATCGGTGCTCGCTACGTCCACAAGAGGCGT
>PBSS01000028.1 GCA_002726315.1 Acidimicrobiaceae bacterium | reverse complement strand
TCACCGCCACCAACCTCGACAGTGCCCAAAGACCCATCACCCAGATGCTCACCAACCGTGGAAACCTCCACAGGAGCAGCAGGCGGAGCCGCAGTCGTAGCAGGAGCCGCAGTCGTAGCAGCCGCAGCAGGAGCCGCAGTCGTAGCAGCCGCAGCCGCAGCCGTCGTAGCAGCCGGAGCCGCATCATCAGAACCACAAGCCGACGCAACAAGCGCGAAAACCAGGCCCAGTGTTATCAGGACACGTCCATTGCGACGCATTGTCATTTCCCTCCAGTTGAGTTTCAGGGTCGGCACACGGACAAGCCCGTACCGTTGTGGAATGCGTCATCATCGCCCACGTTCACGCCCGTGGCAAACTCAGACAGATCCCGTGTTGCACAATGCTCCAGGTGAGAGAGTCGGGGCAGCGCTGGAAGTCTACGAAACCAGTTGTACCACCGGATCCTCCCCCAGGGTCAGTGTCACCGATGAGCCAACCAGAATCCCCTCATCCGAGGGAACAAGGAGCTCTAAATCCCCTACTACTAGGCGTAGCTGGAACCGATCACCACGGAAATTCGACCCGGTGACGGTGGCCTTCGGACCGCCACCTGCCCTGGAAAAACCCAGTCGCCCCGGCCGGAGGAGCACGGTTCCGGGCCCATTCCCCAGCTTGCCAATGGCACACCCGCCTGATTGGTCCAACTCGATCAAGTTCTCATGGCCCAGGCACCGGGCCACGTACACGCTCTCGGGGTCGGCCCATACCTCTTCTAGTGTTCCGATCCTCTGGATGCGGCCTTCGCCAAGGACAGCTACCCGGTCCGCCAAGGCAAATGCCTCATCTTGGTCGTGGGTAACGTAGACCGAAGCCTGGTCGAGGTCGCGCAACAACACTCCCAGATCGGCCGCTAGACGGTCCCTCAAGGCACGGTCTAGAGACCCCAACGGTTCGTCCAACATCAGCAACCGGGGCCCGGGTGCTAGGGATCTGGCTAGGGCCACCCGCTGGGCCTCGCCCCCAGACAGGGTGTCTGTCGACCGCCGGCCATAGCCTGCGAGCCCGACAAGCTTGAGCATTTCTAGCACCCGGTTCCCGCGCTCCTCCACAGGGACACCAGCTACGCGCAACCCAAATGCCACATTGGATGCCACGTCCATGTGGGGGAACAGGGCGTGGTCCTGGAACACCAAGCCGAAGTCACGACGATGTGGTGCTGTCGAGGTGAGGTCACAGCCTCTCCACGCCACGGTCCCAGCGGACGGCGACTGGAGGCCGGCAATCGACCGAAGAAGGGTGCTCTTTCCGCATCCGCTGGGTCCCAAGAGCACCAGAATCTCACCCTCGGCAACATCCAGATCGATTCCGTCCAGAACGGTTACATCGTTGAAGGTGACCTTAAGCCCCCTCACAGCTAGTCCTCTTGCATCCGACATCTCAGAGTTCGCCACCCATCGACTCACGCCTGGACTCGATTAAGAGCACAGAAAGTGCCGTCAGGACCATAAGAACCACAGCAAGGGCCATGGCCTGCCCACGTAGTGCCTGACCCGGAGTTCCGAGCAGGCGGAACAGGGCCAGAGGCGCTGTGAGGCGGTCGGGCTGGCGCGGTAGGAACGAGGTCGCACCAAACTCACCCAGCGAGACGGCAAAAGCAAAGCCTGCACCCACGGCCAGGGCTCGGCCAGCTATTGGTAGGTCGACTAGTCGACGAACCAACCTTGGTGGTGCTCCCAGTACTGCTGCAACTTCTCGTAACCGACTGTCGATGCTACGAAGCGTCGGCACCAAGGTCCGCATCACGAATGGAATCCCGATCAGAGCGTGTGCCACTGGGACCAACCACCGTGAGGAGCGGAGGTCAAGGGGTGGTTGATCCAGAGCGATGAGCATCCCAAAGCCGATGGTCACAGCGGAGGCCCCCAACGGCACCATGAGGCCTAGGTCGAAGGTCCTGGAGAGGACCCGCGGTCCGTGTACGACCACGAGTGAGGCGAGGCCACCGACCGTGACAGCGAGAAGGACTGCCACTACGGCAAATACCAACGAGTTGCCGAGGGCCTCAAGGGCGGTGACCGGCAGGAGGTTCACCCTTTCCGCCAAAGCCCTGTAGTTACCAATTGAATAGCCGCTACCTGAACTAAATGACTGCTCAATCAATACGACGACTGGTAGCCCAAGAACTACTCCCAGCAAGCCGAGGTTGGCAACTAACTCCAGTCTGCCGGCAGTGGGTGCACGGTGCAGAACCGTTCGTTGGCCCATCGCCCGACGATGTTGCAGCCTGTTACTCACCGCTACCACCGCTATGACAGCAACCAACTGCACGATCGCTAGGGCTGTCGCCGCCCGAAAATCTCCTCGCCACACGGCGTGACGCCAAATCTCGGTTTCAAGGGTTGCGATTCCAGGGCCCCCCAGCAGCAAGATCACCCCGAAGGATGTAAGGCAGAACAGAAACACGATCGATGCTGCCGACGCGATAGCGGGCCATAGGCGTGGAAGGGTCACCAGCCCGAAAGTCCGGAGTTGTGAGGCGCCGAGCACCCGCGCTTGTTCCTCGACAGCTGGATCCATGCCCTCCCAAAATGACCCAACGGTTCGAACGACCACCGCCACGTTAAAGAACACGTGGGCGATGAGGACCGCCCAGACCGTGTGGGTCAACCTGACCGGCCCGCCGTTGAGGCCAAACCGGTCAAACAGGACAAGGAATGCACCACCCACGACGACCGTAGGCAACACGAAAGGCACGGTCGTTGCTGCACGGAGGAGGCGCCGGCCGCTGAAATTGCGCCTGGCGATCAAGTGTGCTGCAGGTAGAGCCATGACGACAGCCAGCACGGTCGAGGCAACTGCCTGCCAAAGCGTGAACCATGCGATAGCCCTGAAGGTCGCGTTGGCGGGCAGCCCTGTTAGATGCTTTATACCTCCATCAGAAAGGCCCAGGCCCAGAATCGACACCACGGGATAGACGAAGAAGACACCCAGGAACATGGCAGGTAAGCCGACACAGAGGATGCGTGCCAGATGACCCCTCATCGGAGCACCAGGCTGGTCCACTGCTCGGTCCAGTCATTCCTGTTCGCCTCTATTACGGCCGGATCCAGGAGGTAGGGGTCATCAGCCAGTTCCACGAAGTCGATGAACTCATCGGGCAGGGTCGCCGTTGTCAGCGCTGGGAAAACGAACATGTTGAGCGGAATGTCCTCCTGAAAGGTCGGCGAGAGTAGGAAATCAATGAGCGCTTCAGAGGCTGCACGGTTATCGGTACCTGCCAGGATCCCAGCGAACTCAACTTGTCTAAAGCAGGTGTCGGTAAGCACGCCTGTCGGAGGTAAGTCGACGGGTGGGTCCGCGTAGATCACCTCAGCAGGAGGACTGGAGGCGTAGGAGACGACGATCTGTCGGTCCCCTCCGCCAGCGATGAACTCTCCGTAATAGGCGTCCTCCCAACCAGCAGTAACGACAACATCGTTCTGCCGTAGGGCTGACCAGTACTCCACCCAACCCTCGCCGTACTCTGCGATGGTCGCCAGCAGGAAGGCCATGCCCGGAGATGACGTCTCGGGGTTTTGGACTGCGAGCATCCCTGAATAGAGGGGGTCGATGAGGTCCGCCAGTCCCGAGGGGACTGGTAGGTCGTCACCGAAGGCGTCGATCCAGTAATTGACACACACGTCTCCGAAGTCGATCGGCGTGACCCTGTGCTCTGGATCTAAGACCAGAAAATCGGGGACACCGCCCAACGCTGGTGACTCGTAGGCAACAAACAGGTCAGCATCTAGGGTCCGCTGGAGGAAGGTGTTGTCGACGCCGAACAGGACGTCACCGAGCGGGTCTCCAGATGTGAGAATCGCCGATGCGACGAGTTGCCCGGTGTCGCCTAACCTCTGGACATCTACCTCCACACCGGTCTCGGCGGTGAACTCCTCCAGCGTTTCCTCCGACACCCAAAAGGAGTCGTGGGCCACAAGCGTGACCGTCTGGCCACTGGCAGTCTCGGCTTTGGTGGTGGCACTGACCGGCACCGTAGAGGAGCCATCACTGACACCACATGAACCGACAAGAATGGCCGTCAGTGTGAGTAGCGACCCCAGAGCGGTGGTTGGGTGCAGAAGTCTCACCGGGTCTCCCTTCGCTGGCATTACCCAGAGCAGGTTCGGTTCGGGTCGACAGCACCCCCGCTAGTAGCGGTCTCTGCCCTCTCAGCCTGGCACAAAGGCCCGAGCTCCCCGGCTGGTTATCACCGTTGAGACTACTCGCCGCCACCTACAAGATGCACGGGAATGACCTTCCTGATATCCCTCGACGATGCTCCAAGGCAGATCTCGTAGTCGCCGGGGTCCGCGTACCAACCGGGCTTCGGGCGATGGCCAGGGCCGGACCCTCCTCCCCCTGCTGCTACAGGCAGGTGCTCCGATCGGTCGACCCAGGTGGGGTCACCAGGGTCGTAGTAGGCGAATGCCCTATGACCCAACTGAATCTCGACCTCCGAGGCCTCGCCGGGTCGTAACTCCACCTTTGCAAAGCCCCGCAATTCCCGTGGTGGACGGGCGAGGGCCGGGTTGGACTCAGACACGTAGCACTGAACTACCTCGGTGGTGACACGGTCGCCGGCGTTCACCAGATTGACCGAAACTACGATCTCGGCACCACCAACCAACTCGGCAACCGTTGGCTCACCCGACACCCCGGCGTCACCCCACTCGACTGTGCCGTAACCCAGCCCATGGCCGAACGGAAAACGCGGTTCAAGACTCCTTGCGTCATACCAGCGGTAGCCGACGAATACGCCCTCGCCATATCTGACCTCGCCGTTCTCGCCGGGGTAGTTGGTAAATGCCGGTGTGTCTTCCAACTTGTGGGGCACGGTGGTCGCCAAACGGCCACCCGGTTCGGCCTCGCCAAACAGGACATCAACAAGCGCATCGGCCATCTCTTGGCCACCAAACCATGTCTGGAGGATGGCTGGAGCGTCGTCGGCCCACTCCATAGTCACTACTGATCCGGCATTCACGACCACAACGGTTTGGGGGTTCGCAGCCACGATCCGTCGAACCAGCTCAGGTTGATCACCTGGAAGGTCCATGGACTCGCGGTCCCGCCCCTCGGTCTCCCAGTCGTCGTTTGTGCCAACGATGAGGACGACCACATCACTGTCAGCCGCCAGGGCCTCAGCCCGGTCCATGAGGTCTCCAACTTCGGGAGGACGCAAACCCACCTGGGCGCCTCTGAACATGAAGGCTCCCTCCGACGAGTACTCCACGACAATTGACACCGGAACCCCGGCTTCCAGATGGAGTTCCGCTGCTATCTCCTCGCTGCCTAGGCCGAAAAATGCCTCTCCCGGCCCTAGAGGATCTGTCATACCGTCGAGCAGCATGGTGCCGTCGACCAGAACTCGGGCACGTCCAACCTGGGTCATCACCAGAGAGTGCACACCGCTGAAATCAGGCACCAGCGTGGCTGTAGCACGTGCTGTAAACGGGCCTGAATCGGACATACCGGGCACGTCGCCGACTCTCAGGACCCTGCCGTCAGAGCGGTGCTCCACAAGCAGGGGTTTGCCCGACCAGTCGGGACCGTCAAAGTATTCGACCCTGAACCCGTCGTCGAGGAGTCTCGACGAGATCGGTCGGACAGTCCGTTCGGTGATGGTCCCAGGCTCATAGGCGACGTTGATGCCACTGAGACGGGCTTCGAGCGCATCAAGTGGTGACGTGTTGTGTTGAGGCATCAATGCTGCCGATCCCCCGCCCATGATCATCGCTGCCGCCGCGTTAGGTCCGATCACCGCGATGCTGCCCAGCCCACTTCGGTCCAGTGGCAGGAGGCCGTCATTACTTAACAGAACCATGGCCTCCGTAGCGGCCCTCCTTGCCAGATCCCGGTGTTCCGGCACGTCCAGTTCGACCTCGGCTCGATCTAGGGGATCATCGAGGGCACCAGTTCGCTCCATCAGTATCAGGAGCCGCCGCGCAGAGTCATCCAGCACCGTCTCGTCAACATCACCGTCCTCGACTGCAGACACAAGAACAGGGCCATAGAACCTGCCCTGTCCCGGCATCTCCAAGTGGAGGCCTGCGTTGGCTGAAGTAGCCGTGGACCTGGTTCCGAACCAGTCACTAACCACAACGCCGTCAAACCCCCACTCATCGACAAGGACGCCTGTCAGCATCTCGGCGTTCTCACAGGCGTAGGTACCGTTTACCCGGTTGTAGGCGGCCATGAGGCCCCAGGCGTCGGCCTCGGTGACAGCCATCTCAAAGGGCCTCAGGTAGATCTCGCGAAGAGCGCGCTCCGGAACCACGGAGTCGATCGTGTTGCGCTCAAACTCAGAATCGTTAGCCACAAAGTGCTTGATCGTCGTGCCAACTCCACCAGCCTGAACACCTCTAATGAACCCGACGGCAATACTGCCGGTGAGGTGGGGGTCCTCTGAGTAGCACTCGAAGTTGCGACCACCGAGGGGTGACCGGTGGATATTTACCGTCGGAGCCAGTAACACATGAAAGCCCCTTGCGTGGGCCTCCTCGGCCAAGGCCCCTCCTAGAGCCTCCACCAAAGTGGGATTCCATGTGGCTCCGAGTGCCGATCCGCACGGCACGCACAACGCAGGGGTGCCGGTACCCAGCAGGCCGGTTCCACGGGCGCCGTTGGGACCGTCGGTGACCTTGAGGGCCGGTATTCCCAGTCTTTCAATCGGATTGACGCTCCACATGTCGCGCCCCGTCATGAGCGCGGCCTTGTCGGCAGTCGTCATCTCGTCAAGAAGCCGCTCTATTCGCAAAGCGGACGAGTCAACCATGGCCACCGCTCAGCGTTTCGGTGGTTCGGGGATCTTGACCCCTGGTGGAACCCTTGCATAGTGGTCGTGCTCAGTGACGAAACGGCCTCGGCCTCCAGTTAACGAGCGCAGGTCGATGGCGTAGCGCAATATCTCGGAGGCTGGAACGGTGGCGCTGATCACCTGTTCTCCCCAGTCGCTCGGAATCGACCCCTGTACGGTCGCTCTCCTTGAAGACAGGTCACCCATCACGTCACCGAGACACTCTGCTGGCACGGTGACCTCGACAACGGAGATCGGCTCTAGGACCACCGGAGCGGCCAGAGCCAGTGCCTCCTGGAACGCTAAGCGGCCCGCCATCTTGAAGCTCATCTCAGAGGAGTCAACCGCGTGGTGCTTACCGTCGAAGACCGTAGCCCTGACATCTACAACTGGATAGCCGACAATGCCACTGTGAATCATCGCTTCCCGTATTCCTGTCTCAACAGCGGGGATGTGCTGCTTTGGGATCACCCCACCCCTTACTTCGTCGACAAACTCAAAGCCCGAACCCGGAAGAGTCGGCTCAAGGCGGACAGAAGCAACCCCGAACTGGCCGTGACCACCACTCTGCTTCTTGTACTTGCCCTCGGCTGAAGATGAACTGGTGATGGTCTCCCGGAATGGCACCCGCACATCGTCGGTGTCCACCTTGACTCCAAACTTGCGGTCCAACTTGGAGATGACGCTCCGAAGGTGTGATTCACCCAGACCGGACATGAGGGTCTGGTGGGTCTCATCGTCTCGGTGCACGGTGAGGACTGGGTCCTCTTCGACGATCCTGTGAAGAGCGTTGGCTAGCTTGTCTTCATCGTTTCGAGTACTTGCCGCCACCGCAACTGAGAGCACCGGTACCGGAAATCCGATAGGGGGAGCCTCTGCCCGGCCCGCTCCCGAAAGCGTGTCACCGGTGAGCGTCCCCGAGAGCTTGGCGACAGCACCTATGTCACCTGCTGGGAGCTGTTCGACGTCGACCGACTCGCCACCCTGGAGTGACATTATCGAGCGGAACCTCTCATCATCGCCGGTACGACCATTGGTCAGTTGCAGGTCACGACGCACCGTTCCAGTCAGAACCCTGAAGTACGAAACGTGGCCTAGGTAGGGGTCTACCGCCGTCTTAAACACCTGAAGTAGGACATCGGCAGCCGGATCGGGCTCAAGAGCAGACTCCGCCCCTGCGACAGTGACTTCAACCGGGGGTCGGTCAAGCGGTGAGGGGCCGACCTCAACTATGTAATTGCACAGGCGATCTACCGCTATCGGAATCGTGGCTGAGCCACATACCACCGGGAACACCGTACCTGCGGCCACACCGCGGCTCATGACCTCCTCGAGTTTTTCTACACCAGGTGTTTCGCCCTCCAAGTAACTCTCCAGCAGGGCATCGTCGGCAACAACAATGTTCTCCAGCAACTCTGCATGGATCGCCGCCTCACGCTCCTCCATGTCATCGGGGATTTCGTCCAGTTCGGCATGGCCACTGTCATAGATCCACGCCTTATCCGTCAAAAGGTCTGCGATGCCGTGGAAATCCTCCGCCTGTCCAATCGGAATCTCTAGGGGTGCCACACCGGCACCGAAGGCATCCTGCAGTTCGGCAAGCACCTTTTCAAAGCTCGTATGTTCCCTGTCCAACTTGTTTACAAAGATGAGTCTGGGCAGAGAGCGAGTCACTGCCTCACGCCACAGGCTGATGGTGGCATGATCTAGGCCGCTGGATGCATCGACCACGAACACGGCCAGATCGGTTGCAGCTAGGGCTCCCACTGCTTCACCAGCAAAGTCAAAGGCACCTGGGGTGTCGAGCAGGTTTACCTTGTGGTCCTGCCACTCAAACACTGCAAGAGCTGCGCCCATTGAATGGCCAGATTCCCTTTCCTCTGGCTCATGGTCGCAAACCGTGGAGCCGTCCTCCACCCGGCCAACTCTCGTCACTGCACCAGCCCGAAAGAGCATCGCCTCGGCGAGCGAGGTCTTGCCAGACCCCGGTGGGCCCACCAGGGCCACGTTTCGGATACGGTCCGGCGAGAACGCCTTCACGGCAAACCCCCTTCGTCGACGGGAGGGGCTCAGGCCCGGCCATCGACCTCGTCAAACTTGGGCGCCCGACCGTACTGCCCAGATAACCGACGCGCCATAGGCGGGGCCTACCTCATGATTCACAGGTAGTGGAGATGGCAATCCACCAAAACAGCCCCCTCAGGGTCGTGAAGCCCACCAGGCATCGAGGCAGGCCTCTAGTTCTTCTGATTCCATGTGACCCTCGGTGCGCTTGGTTTCAAGTAAGAAGGAAAGGGCTTCTCCAACCACGGGGCCGGGGGCTATCCCCAGGTGCGCCATGACTGCTGCACCATCCATGTCGGGCCGCTCAGCGGCCAACCGCTCTGCCTCAGCGAGAACCGATATTCGCAACTCCAGGTCGTCCATTGCCGACTGGATTGCGACCACCTTCACCTGGCTTCGGGTTGTGCAGTCGCAGCGGATCATCTCATTGAGTTGTCCAAGCAAAGGTCCGGCGTCTCTTGCATAGCGGCGCACAGCCGAATCAGACCATCCGTCCGAGTAACCCTTGAACCTGCCCGAGAGTCTGACCAATTCGCTCACGTCGTGGACCATCTGTTCCGGATAACCCAGGGCCACAAGCCGCTTGTGAGCCATCCGCGCTCCGACCACCTCATGGTGTCGAAAGGTGACCCCGCCGTGTTCATAGGACCTAGTGCGTGGCTTGGCTATGTCGTGGAACAGTGCACCTAGGCGGATCGTGATCTCGGGTTGGGTCTTGTTGACCACGGCGATTGTGTGGGCCAAGACATCCTTGTGCCGATGGATGGGATCTTGCTCCATCGCCAGCAACGGCAGCTCCGGCACCAGAATCTCCATCTCCCCCGAATCGACCGATGCCCACAGGCCCGGCGCACAGTCGGGCTCGAGGAGGATGTTGCTGAGGCGGTCGGCGCCTACTGATCCGTCTGCCATGACAAGAAGTCTAGGGATCGATTCCAGACCCCGATTGTGACGCCGACTGGCTATACGGCCAACCGAACAGACAGACTCTGTTCTTCGACAAGGATCCGAGAAGAGGGTCGAAGTGGAGGGAGCGTCATGAAAGTCGGCATCGCATACGCCAACGCAGGGCCGTTCGGTGGGGCCGAGGGCGCCGTGGCTCTGGGCACCAACGCTGAATCAGCCGGGTTCGACTCAGTCTGGACGGTCGAACATGTCGTCTACCCACACGACTACCAGTCGGCCTACCCGTATGACCCCAGCGGCAAGATGGCGATGAACCCCGACACGCCCCTAGTCGACCCTCTGATCTGGCTCACCTGGCTGGGTGCCAACACCTCAACCATTCGTCTGGGCACCGGCATCCTGATCCTCCCGGAACACGAACCTCTCGCCCTTGCCAAGAGGGTGGGAACACTTGACGAACTGACTGGAGGAAGGGTTGAGCTGGGCATCGGAGTTGGATGGCTCCGCGAGGAGTTTGAAGCCATAGGTGTTCCATGGGAGCATCGTGCCGCCCGCACAGATGAGTACGTATCGGTACTACGAACCCTGTGGTCTGGAAACGGCGTCTCGTTCGACGGCGAATTCGTCTCATTCAACGAGGTGTCTTCAAACCCCAAGCCATCCAACGGGACGGTCCCCGTAGTAGTTGGTGGCCACACCAACGCGGCAGCTCGGCGCGCCGGACGCCTCGGAGACGGCTTTTTCCCTGTCGGCAGCAGAGACCTAGACAGCCTGTTGGGGACGATGCGTCAAGCAGCCGAAGAACATGGCCGCGACCCAGACTGCATCGAGGTAACCGCCAGCAGCGAAGGTCTCCTAGGAGATGACCCGATGGGAGCGGCACAGGAGTTGGCAGCGATGGGAGTCCAGCGGGTGGTCGTCCCAGCATTCATGTTTTGGGCCGACCCTGCGGGTTCATTAGCCGAGTTCGGTGAGAGGATCGTGACTCCCCTGTCAGAGATCTGAGTTACGAGCACCGCACCGGTTCACGGCATCCGTGCCGTAGGGTCCCGCCGTCGGGCAGGCTTTATGGTATCCGACACATGAGACGACTCTCCTGACAAGCCGATGACTGGCTGGATGCGCGACCCCCGTGACCGGCGCGGACGAACCGGTGGGTTCGGTCCAGCCTTCGGTGGTGGACGCCGTCCCAGTTCTCCTCACCGGGGTGGCTTTGCAGAGATGCTGCTTGAGAGACGCGGCCTGATTGCTGGCCTCCTAGTGATTGCCTTCTTCGTTGTGGTGGCGATCGGCTCATCCAACCAAGAAGTCACCGAGGACGAACAGTTGGACCTGACCGGCATCGTGCAGGCCGCAATGATCCAAGCTGGCCTTCCGTCAGTGGAAGTCCAAGTGGAGGACTGGACGGTGATCCTCTATGGCCGAGTCGCATCGCCTGAGTTGAAGGAGGCCGCTACTCGCGTTGCCCAAGCACAGGCAGAGGTGATTGGGGTGGACAACAGGCTTATGGTGCCTGAACCTGAGGTCGAAGAGGATGAGGAACCCGAGGTGCCCGACCTTCCGGCTGCCCAAGCTGACCTGCTGCTACAAGCAAGACTGAGTGCCGCCGCAGCTCACTCCCCGATCCGCTTCAGCAGTGGTGGGGACCGCATCACTGAAGAGTCAGTAGTAACACTCGACCTAATTGCCGGATTCCTTGCAATGAACTCGACGGTTTCGGTACAGATCGTTGGTCACACCGACAGCGATGGAGAGGCCGAGGCAAACCTCGAGTTGTCGACTATCAGGGCCGAGGCGGTGCGCACCCAGTTGGTCGCCCGGGGTGTTGAACCCGAACGGCTTACCACCCTCGGCCTCGGTGAAACCGACCCCATCTCAGACAACCTCACCAAAGAGGGCAAGGGCCGAAACCGCCGAATCGAGTTCCTTGTGATACCAGAGGGGCAAACCGGTCTGAGCCGTCCGGCGATCAGCCTGGCTGAAGAGGTCGGTGATCAGTCTGTTGAAACAGACCCGACCGGCACTGACCCAATCGACGACACCCCGATTCCCACGACAATCCCGTCGGGATGAAACGTTGATCAAGTACATCGGGTCCAAGAGACGACTGGTGCCACTGCTCTCTGACCTGTTCGCCCGAAGCGGAGCATCGACAGCCATCGACATGTTCTCGGGGACCACCCGCGTGGCCCGGGCCTTCAAGGAACACGGCGCCGATGTCACTGCTGTCGACATAACCAGGTACGGAGAAGTTCTGGCTCGCTGCTATGTGGCCACCGATTCCAACCTTGTCGACCTAGACCGATTGGCTTCCGAGTTAGATCGCCTGAACACCCTTTCGGGTCATGCCGGCTACTTCACCAAGACGTTCTGCCTCGATGCCAGATACGTACAACCCTTCAATGGTGAACGTGTCGATGCCATACGAAACGACCTTGAGGGTCGTCAGGACGATCCACTCTTCTCCGTGTTGTTGACCAGCCTCATCGAAGCCACCGACAGGGTGGATTCGACCACAGGAGTGCAAATGGCCTACCTCAAGAACTGGGCACCTCGTAGCCACAACCCCCTTGAGCTCCGATTACCAAACCTGCTCCCCGGCCCCGGACGTGCAGTCCGTGGCAATGCCGTCGACCTTGCACCCGAACTTGGACCGTTCGATCTCGCCTATCTGGATCCTCCCTACAACCAGCACCGCTATATCGCCAACTACCACATCTGGGAGACTCTGGTTGCCTGGGACGACCCGGACCACTACGGCATTGCCAACAAGCGGGTGGAGTGCCGTGAGCCATGCTCATCTAGCCCGTTCAACCACAAGCCCCTGATGCCCGACGCCCTAAGGAGTGTGATAGCGGCCGTTAACGCTCGCTTAGTGGTGCTCTCATACAACGACGAGTCATGGCTGGGGTTGGATGAGTTGTTTGAGGCGTGTGCAGGCCGCGGGCATGTGGCAGCTCTGGCGTTCGAGTCGGGCCGCTACGTGGGTGCCACCATCGGTATCCATAACCGTGAGGGCCACAAGGTAGGTACCCCGGGGCACCGCAAGAACCTGGAGTACGTGCTAGTAGCCGGTCCTGAGGACATGGTCGAGCACATGGTTGAGCCCTATGGCAAAGCCCGGGTGGACCGCGCTGCTTGAGGTTTCCTACGGCGCCCCCCTGATGATCCAGCGGTATTGTCCGACTACACCGCTAGGAGCACTTTTGTTGGCAAGCCCATTCGAGTCACTCGTAGGCACCGGGGTAGATGCGAGCAGGCGGCTCCACACCACCCGAGCGAATTTCGACACCTTCCAGATCGTGGGAACACTCCCGGTACTGGCTGTAGGAAAGGCCGACCAGAAGGCCCCCGGGTCAGAGGCCACAAAGTGAGGGTTCTGGTTGGAGCTCTCCTCGCCGCTTTGCTCGCAGCCTGCGCTAGTGAGTCCGAACCACCCAAGTCCTCTCTGAGCGGTGACCCCGTTCCCCAATCGGTGTCCACATCCGTGCAAGAGGACAGCACGGTAGCCCTTCCCATCGACCCTGAAGTCACCATCGGGCAGTTGGACAACGGCCTCACCTACTACCTGCGCTCCAACGACTCACCGGGTAACAGCATGGAGTTGTGGCTGGTCGTAGCTGCCGGCTCGCTAGAACAAGAGGAGGGGGGGTCGGGAGTAGCCCACTTCGTAGAACACATGCTCTTCAACGGCACCACGTCCTACCCGGACAACAAGTTGAATGAGACCCTCCAGACGCTGGGTATGCAAGTCGGTGCCGATGTGAACGCTTACACCAGTTGTGAGGCCACCGTCTACAGGTTGACGGTTTCTCTGGACAGTCTTGAACACGTCGAGGTGGGCTTTGATGTACTGGACCAATGGGCCACTGCTGCAACCTTTAGTTCCGATGCTGTCGCGAATGAGCGGGGTGTGGTACTGGAGGAGTACCGGGCCACCGAGACGGCAGAGGGCATCATCTCTGCTCGCTTCGACGAGGCCTACACGGGCGGTTCGATGTACGAGGACTGTGACCCGATCGGCACTAGCCAGATGATCCTGGCCATAGATTCAGTGGACTTAAGGCTTTTCTACGATCGCTGGTACCGACCCGACCTGATGGCCGTGGTCGCTGTCGGTGACCTTCCGGTAGCTCTCATGGAACGCGAGATCACAGACCGGTTCAGCGACAACTTGCCGAGAGCTGACAGCCCCGAACCCCTGCCTAGAAAGGCCGGGGTGATCACCGGGATCGTGGCAGAGGTGGTGGTACACCCTGACGCACCCAGCCCATTCGTATCGATTGACTACAGCCTTCCTGACCGGGAAGCAGGTACGGCTAAAGGTGAGCGCACTTCACTATTGGACAGTCTGGTGTCAGCTCTTGTGCAGTCGCACCTGGATGAACAGGTTGCTGCCGGGAACCTCCCAGTAGTCAGACCCTTCGCTACGGACTTCGCCTATACGAATCAGTTGAGATTCATGGGCTTCAACTTCGTGGCAGAAGATGAGGCTGCAGCTGTAACAGCCGTCCTACTAGAGTTGCGTGATCTCGCCGATCGCGGATTCGCTCCAGAGTCAGTGGAAAGGACCCGACTAGCTTTCGCCAACGCCCTGGACCAGGCACTCGCGGCGGAGACGACACGCCAGGACAACTCATTTGCCGTTTCCTACGTGGAGCACTTCCTCTCGAGAGCTGACATAGACGAAGCAACGGCTCGGCATTCCCGCCAGACCGGTTTGCTTGAGGCGATCACGGTTGACGAAATCTCTTCATACTTTGCCACAACGTTCAGACAGGCAGCCCCCCTCGTGCTCGTAGTCGGCCATGACCCTGCGGAGTTGCCTTCGAACACAGAACTCGAGGCTGCTGTCCACGAAGGTCTCACGTCAACGGCGGGTACGGTCCGTGCGGATACCACGAGAGTGGTTGACTCGCTTATGGAGCCACCAGCAGGTGTAGATCCGGTCGTTGTCAGGTGGCTTCGAGAACACGACGCCGTGGTGTTTGAGTACCCGAACGGGGCGAGTGTCATCTTCTCGAGATCCAACATCTCCGAAGGCAAGGTCGACCTGTGGGCCAAGTCCCAGGGTGGCTGGACATTGCTGACTCCAGGTAGTTCGGCCCTGGTCGACAAGGTGACAGGGGCGGTGGATCGGAGCGGCGTGGCGGACCTCACTGCGTTAGAGGTCGAGGCGTTCCAGATCTCAGAGGGAACCTGGTTAACCACCACGATCGACGAGACCAGTGAGGGGTTCATGGGATCGGCACGCAGCACCGGCCTGGAGTCGCTGTTCGCGCTGATACACCTCCGAGTCAGCGAGCCGCGGGTCGACGAGTCGGCTTTCGACGAGGCAATGGAAGCGATTACGAGCGAAAAGCGCTCGATCGAGGTAGACCCCTACACAGCCTCTTCGGTCCAGTTGGCTGATGCCCGCTACGGGGGTGTCGGCTATTTCAAACCTTTCCCCGATGCCTCCCAGGTAGCAGGATTCTCCCCTGAAGCTGCGTTGGCCATGTTCGAGAGCCGCCTAGGGGATGTCGACGACCTTGTTATAGCAGTGGTCGGTGACATTAATGAGGACACCGTGCGGCACCTCGCAGACCAGTACGTGGGCACCCTCCCAGAAGGGCTGCCCGACACTTGGGCTGACCTTGCCCCAGAACCCCCGGTTGGTGTCATCACGAGGAGCGTCAATGCCGGAACCAACGAGGCATCGGCCGGCTTTGAACTCCTGATCACGACAGAGGTAGATCCGACCGAAAAGATGCTGGCTGCCTCAAGGGTGCTCGAGAGGATCCTGCAGTCTCGCCTATTCACCATCCTCCGCGAGGAGATGGGCATGTCCTACGGAGGCGGCCAGGTGTTCATTGACCTGGTTGAAAATCCGCTTCCACTTGCCGAAGTGTTCATAAGCGTCGACGGCAACCCCAAGGGCATTGATGACCTTCATACTCGAACGCTGGCAGAGATGGCTGACCTGGCTATGTCCGGGCCAGATGAAGACGAGTTCAAGCGAGCCAGGGCCACTTTGTTGACCGATCTGGGCGTCGTAACGAACAATGAGCTCCTGGAACGCCTGGTGGCATGGGGCAGCAGCGGTGGGCAGGATTCGGCAACCCTCGCCGACAGGTACGAAGAGGTAGACCAACTCACGCTCCAGGCAGTCACCGAGACGGCAAGCCTCCTAATCGCCAATGATCGCCGGATTGAGGTATTTCGGATACACAGCCCGACCATAGGCAAATAGCCAGAGTGATGGCATTGTGCAATTGATCCAAAATCTTTCGATTGGAACCACAAAATGAGCCTTGATGACTTTCGCCGCGAACCACTCCTGTTCGGGCCGTCACCAGTCCACCCACTTCCCCGCCTCTCCGAAGCGCTCGGAGGCCAGGTTGAGATCTGGGCCAAGCGCGAGGACTGCAACTCCGGTATTGCCTTGGGGGGAAACAAGGTCCGCAAACTCGAATACCTCGCCGCCGAAGCCATTGACACTGGCTGTGACACCCTCGTCTCTATCGGCGGGATCCAGTCCAACCACACCCGCCAGGTCACCGGAGTTGCCTGCAAGCTCGGCCTCAAGGCGGTAACCGTGCAGGAGGGCTGGGTCGACTACAACGACATGTGTTACGACAAGGTTGGCAACATCCAGTTAACCCGCATCATGGGCGGTGACCCTCGTATCGATCCCGCCGGATTCGACATCGGCTACCGCGACTCCTGGAAACGAACCCTCGAATCGGTCGAAGAGGCCGGTGGTAAGCCCTACCCCATCCCAGCAGGAGCGTCTGACCACCCACTCGGAGGGTTGGGCTTCGCCAATTGGGCCGGTGAGGTCGCCACTCAAGAAGCCGAACTTGTCACCTTTTTCGACACCGTCATCGTGTGCACCGTCACAGGTTCCACCCAAGCTGGAATGATTGCCGGCTTCGCTCTCGAGAATCGGAACGACCGCAGAGTGATCGGCATAGACGCCTCTGGAACCCTCGACCAGACAATCGGCCAAGTTACCCGAATCGCCACCCAGACTGCAGAAAAAGTAGATGTCGGCCGACCACTTCGCAAAGACGAGATCACCATCGTCCCCGGCTACGAGGGACCCGCCTACGGCGTCCCTGACGCAGGCACCGTCGAAGCCATCCAGCTCGTCGCACGCACCGAAGGCGTCCTCACCGACCCTGTATACGAAGGCAAGTCCATGGCCGGGCTAATCGGCATGATCCGCTCCGGCCAGATTCCGGCCGGTTCACGCGTCCTCTACGCACACCTCGGTGGTCAGCCCGCCCTCCCCGCCTACGCCGGCTTCCCCGGCCTCGGCTCACCCGAACGCGAACTGTCGCACTGATCCTTCACCACCTGAGCCGCGGCACCACCCGAGAACTAGGCACCCGGTGGCTTTGCCGCGCCCCAAAACAGCCACACCCCCTCCAAAGTCGAATCCCAAGGAAGCAAACCAACCCCGCCTATAGCCTTCAC
>PBSS01000027.1 GCA_002726315.1 Acidimicrobiaceae bacterium | reverse complement strand
TGCTTCAGCACTGTCTGACTCGAGAATGCAGATCCCAGAGCCGCTTGGAATGTCATGCCAGCGTCCGATCATCGTGATTTCAGGTCCGTGATCACCAGCATCATCTTCTGGAGTCATCTGGCTGAATGCGGCCAAGGCATCCATCTTTGCTTCGGCATGCAACTGCCAAGTAAGCATGAATTTCATTTAGGTCCCCTTTTGTAGATGTTGACTCGCAATACTCGCGCACCGGTTGTCACGGTTAGCAATCGGGGATTACCACGCGCTTGGCTCTGAGGGGTTGGGATGTGAGATATGAATCTTGGACCTGGGCGAGCGTGGTGCACCTTCAGGGCCTGTTCCATTCCATGTTGTAGGCACCTTGGGGTGTTACACCTTGCTGCGGCCCATGACTGGTTCAGTGTCAGGCATCACCTTATTTAGCACGAAGTAGACAGGGCAGAATCGAGTCACAGGACTAAGGATCTGTAGTGCTGCTACGACGCCGGCAATCCACAACCACTGTGTTGAGACTGTTACTCCCAATATGACGCTGAGCAAGTTGGTCGCTCCGACAAGTCCATCATGTGCTCGAATCTTGTTTTCCACTTCGACTCCAATTTCTTTGTTGGTTAGAACCACTGAATGGTCGGGATGGGGAGATTTGAACTCCCGACCCCCTGCTCCCAAAGCAGGTGCGCTGCCAGGCTGCGCCACATCCCGGGCAGCGCTAAGTGTAGGGGGGCGTGCCCTGAGGGCGGGCCCCCGATTTGTCGAGAAACTCGCCTCAGCGTCCCGTGAAGTTGCCCTTCCTGCGCTCTATGAATGAGGCAATGCCCTCAACGGCGTCCTCTGTCGCAGCCAACTCGGCCTGGGTTGGGCCAAAGGCCGATATTGCCGCTGCTTCTCCCTCGCGAAGGTATCTAAGTGATGAGGCCTTGGTGGCCTGTACGGCAAGAGGCGCTCCTTCACAGATAATCCCGGCAAGCTCCAGGGCCCGCTCCAACTGTGTACCGGTTGACACGATCTCTTGCACCAGTCCGATCCGCAGTGCCTCATCGGAATCAAAAACGTCAGAGGTAAGCAGGTGGTACATGGCGTTACCCCATCCACCCCTTTGAACAAAGCGGATGGTGGCCCCACCGGTGGCCTGGATTCCACGCAGGGGCTCGAGCTGGGAGAACCGGCAGTCTTCGGCAGCCACCACGATGTCTCCAGCCAGCATCAGCTCAATGCCGAGCGTGTAGGTGACACCCTGCACGGCAGTCACTATCGGTTTACGACACTTGCGCCCAAGGGCGGTCGGATCTACCAGCCCTGTCTTCTCGCGCCTGTTACCGGACTGCATACGCTCACGCCACCTGGGTAGGTCAAGGCCGGCGGTGAAGTGGTCACCGTGTCCGAACAGCACCCCACACCAGAGATCAGAGTCACCGTCAAGGCGCGTGTAGGCCTCGACCAGGGCATCCATCATTTCGGGAGTGAAGCCGTTCATCTTGGCCGGCCTGTCAATGCCAACCAGCAGGATCGGCCCGCGCACCTCAGTGGTGATGCAACCCTCTTCTGGCGGTTCCACCTTGTTGGAAGTCAAGGAGGGATCAGGCGACTGACCGGACCTCTTCGCGCTCCAGTAGGCGCTCCTTGATCGGAAGGCCGAATGCGTAGCCACCGAAGTCACCGTCCGAACGCTTGACCCTGTGACATGGGATCAGGACAGGGATCGGGTTGGCTCCCAGGGCCGTGCCAACTGCACGCACGGCGTTGGGACGGTGGATGGCCTTTGCCAAAAGGCTGTAGGTGGTTGTCTCACCCGGCGGGATCGCCAAGCAGGCCTCCCACACTGCCATCTGGAATGGCGTGGCGCCGCGGAGGTCGAACGTCAACTCGTCGCGTTGGCCCGTGCTGAAGGACCTTTCGATACGGTCGTAGAGGTCACCGGGAAGTTCTTCGGCCCGAGCTGCGGGTCTACCCGTTCGATCGTGGAGCTCCTCACGGAAGCGGGCGAAGGTGACGAGGTTGGCAAATCCGCTTCCGCAGATTCCATACGAGTTGTGGGCAACCCACATCCCGCCAATCGGACCGGCCAACCTGACTATCTCGTCGACCGCCTCGCCTTCGGACTCTGGTATCCCGGCTTCGTTCATGCAGCCCCCTGGTGCCGTAGTCGTGATCCCAACACTCTCGCGCGAAAAACGACGCCGTGCACCTATCTGCTCATGGAAATATTTTGACGGACACTTCAAAGGCCATCAACGACATCAGAAGCCCCGGTTTCAGCCATCATCAGCGAGACCCGTACGCACGATCACGAGTGGGCATGGGCTGTGGTGGGCGATGGACTGACTGACCGAACCTAGGCGCAGGCCAGCGAAGCCTCCCCGGCCCCTGTTGCCGACCACGAGCATGTCAGCACCTTCGGCTGCGGCCATGAGGGTGTCAGCAGCCCGACCTTTCTTGACAACCTTCTGGATCTCAACATCGGGATGGTTGACGGACTCAACGGCGGACTCGATGACTTCGGCCTGCATCTTCTCGACTTCAGACAACAGGTCAAAGGAGTCAAGTGGCACGTAACCCAAGTCGGGTGCGGAAGGGACATAGGTTGGCGAATAGCAGGTCACGACCTCAACCACCGCATCACGGTGGTGGGCCTCCTCGATAGCCCAGATGAGTGCAGCCCTTGCGTAACCGGAGCCCTCAACCCCTACGACGATTCGTCGATCTGCCATTTTCGGCTCACCTCCACTCAGGTGGAAACCCGAGGGAACCTCCCTCAAGTCGATTGTAAGCCGCGTTCTAGGCGCGTTTCACACCTCGCCCAAAGATCAGGTCAAGGCGCCTTGGACCTTCGCCTCAGCCTTTTCCTCAGGAGTGTTAAGAGCGAAGGCCAACTCGGAAACGAGCACCTTGAGGGCTTTGGTGTAGAGCGACTTCTCACCAGCCGAGAGGCCCTTGGTCGCGTCGCGCAAGGCCAGGTTCCTGACAACTTCAGCAACCTGGTAGACGTCTCCGCTCTTCAGTTTCTCCTGGTGGTTCTTGAACCGACGCGACCAGTTGGCTGGTTCGCGAATGTCACGCTTTTGGAGGACCTCAAAGAGGTCCTCGACGTCTTCCTTGCTGATCGGCCAGCGCATGCCGACGTCTTCAACTTTGTCAACTGGTACGGAGAGGGTCATGTCTCCATCAGTCATGCGGAGTACGAGGTATTCGACGTTCTCGCCGAACGCCTTGCGCTTCTCCTTCTTTTCGACAATTGCTGCACCGTGGTGGGGGTAGACGACCTTGTCGCCGGGCTTGAAAGTCAACGGAGCCTCCGAAGGCTGAAAGGGAACGGTTGAGGATACCGCGGTGGGAAGCTGGCCTGAGGGTCTTTCACAAACCGGATGTGTCAGGTACCCAGTCGCTCACGTGCGGCCCGACTCCGCTCAAGGAGGTGCTCGGGAACACCGTGCGAGTTGCCGGCACCACCCACGGCAACCAAACCTGACTCGTCGACATCGTCGGCTGAATCCTCTGGGGCTTCGGCCGCCAATCGCTCGGCCTCGATCCGGTCTACCTGGTAGCGCTTCCAGTCACCGGCATACACGAGATGGTCATGGCTGACCTGGCCAAGGTCAACTCCGTTGTCAAAGCTCACCCAGTAGCGGTACCAGGAGAAGCCGTTGGCCACCTTGACCTTGCCCCTGGTTCCCTCAGGGACCCCTGGGAGGTCGACGGTGGCCACAACCGACTTATGGCGCTTGATAGGAAGGCTGCGATCAATCGTCTTGGTCATGGTTCCCGCTCATGGCTTTCGTGGACCAGTGGTGAACGCTACAGGCTCAGAGCCGAGCGACCCTCGTGGACCAATTCGACGAGTCGTTCAACGAGGTCGTCGACAGGCAGGTCCTCTTGCTCGCTGGTGGCCCGAATAGTCAACTCCAACACCCCGTTGTCAATACCACGTGGGCCGATCGTGACCCTCAGTGGGATGCCGATCAGTTCTGAATCGGCGAACTTGACACCCGGCCTCACGTCACGGTCATCGAGCAGTACGTCGATTCCCGCAGCAAGCAGGCTTTCATAGGCGGCCTCGGCGAGCGCCATGGAACCCTCGTGGTCGACTTTCACAACGGTCAAGACGATCTCGAAGGGAGCGACGCACATGGGCCAGATCATTCCGGCGTCGTCGTGGTGGGTTTCTACGATGGCCGCCATGGCCCGACCGACTCCAATCCCGTAGGAGCCCATTGTCGGAACCCTGGTCTCGCCTTCGGCATCCAACACGGACACCCCCATGGCCTCGCTGTACTTACGGCCCAATTTGAAGATGTGTCCGGTTTCGATGCAGCGCATGATCGTGAGGGTGCCATCACACGACGAGCAGGACTCACCCTCGGTGATTTCCCTCATGTCTAGCCACTGGTCAACAGCGATGTCACGCGCCACGTCGACGCCGGTGAGGTGGAGGTCGTCCTCGTTGGCACCAGTCGTCATGCCAACTCGACCCTCAAGGCCCGGGTCTGCATAGATGGTCAAGCCGGAAACGCCGACAGCACCAAGGCTCCCCGGCGATGCTCCCAGTAGGGCCCTGATCTCGTCGGCCTCAGCTGGTTCAAGGTCGATCGCTCCAGTTGCATCAAGGAACTTCTGCTCAAGGAAGGCATGGTCACCGCGTAACAAGATCAGTACCAGCGAACCGTCGACCCGGTAGACAAGCGTCTTGATCTGATGCTCAGGTGGGTGGCCGGCATCGACCAAGGCCTTGATCGTGCGTATTCCCGGAGTCGGAATCGACTCCGGGGCATCTGATCCTGACTGGTCCTGGACGGGAGCAAGGGAGGCTGTCGCCCGCTCAAGGTTCGCTGCATAGTCGCACCCATCGCACTGGACCACGTCATCTTCACCAGCAGGTGAGGCCACCATGAACTCAACTGAGGCACTCCCACCCATTGCGCCCGATGAGGCCTGTACTGGGATGGCGTCAAGGTCGAGGCGGGAAAAGATCACCTGGTATGCGCCGTGGTGGAGGTCAAACGACGCGTCGAGGCCTTTGTCATCAATGTCAAACGAGTAGGAGTCCTTCATTGCGAACTCGCGCACCCGGAGTAGACCGGCCTTGGGCCTCGGCTCATCTCTGAACTTCCACTGGATCTGGTACCAGATCTGGGGGAGGTCGCGGTACGAGGCCAACTCCAACGACAGTGTCGCAAAGACTTCCTCGTGGGTCATTCCCAGTGCCAGATCGGCTCCCTTGCGGTCCGTGAGGCGGAACATTTCTTCACCCATCGACTCCCAGCGACCCGACTGCTGCCACAGTGAGGCCTGGTGCATCGCCGGAAGCAAGAACTCTTGGCCTCCGACGGCATTCATCTCCTGGCGGATCACTTCACCGACCTTTTCGTGAACGCGCCAGCCCAGAGGCAGCATCGAATAGTGGCCCGACTGCAGTTGGCGTATGAAGCCGCCTCGCAGCAAAAGCTGGTGGTTAACGGCATCAGCCTCTGCAGGGGCTTCACGCAGTGTCGGAATGAACAGGTTCGACCAGCGCACCGGTCGGTCCTCCTCGGTGGTGGGCGGGGCGTCGATACCCTAGCGAGACACGCCCCTCAAGTGCAGCAAGGGTGTGTTCGCACAGGTGTTAGCTCATTATTTTCGCAACATCGGAGATTTCTGGCGAAATGTTCCCTTTCGCCACCCACTGAAGTTCTCAGCCAGTCACGTCTCACGGCACCAAGTACCTGATGCAGACCAAGACGCTGTATTGACACGATGACTGGATCACCGCTGGGAAGAGTTCGACGACTGGATCGAGGTCAACTCGTCGACTCTGGCCTGACGGGTTATCGAAACTTGAACCTCAGTGGCGGGGTGTTGGCCTTGTATGCCTCGTAGGCGGGGTCGCCTGCCCAACGCCGGTCCGAAGCAGCTTCCAGCATTGGAATGCCACTCACCCGGGTAAGGAGAACGCAGACAAAAAGGGGTGAGATCAATGTTGCGTAACTCCAACCCGACAGCGACGGCAGAGCGGCGATGGCAATGCCCGTCCAGAGAATGATTTCCCCCAAGTAGTTGGGATGGCGAGACAGCGCCCACAGCCCAGTGGAGATGAAGCTGTCCTTGTTTCCTTCCCTGGCTCGGAACCTCCGCTTTTGCTCATCTGCGGCCACCTCTATTCCAAGTCCGACCGTCCAGAGAAGAAACCCGGTAAAGCCAGCAAGTCCGACCTCTTGCCTACTGCCAGCCGTAAGGGCAGCCAGTGCCGCCCCTGCAGTGAGGACTACCCAGAGCCCTTGCAGCGTCCAGGTCATGAGAAACCAGATGAATTGGTGTTTCATGACGTCGAATCGGGAATCAAAGCCAACTTTCCTGATGCGTGCGGAAAGAAACCAACCAAGCCGTGTCGCCCAAATGGCGACCATTGAGGCAAGGAGAAGCGGGTAGGCCCCGGTCGATCCGGCACCCACCAGGGCAAGGGCAACGACTGCCAGGTAGGTCAGGGACCCGACCATGTCAAAGAAGTGCTCAGTGTGAGAAAGCCACGCTGGCACGAAAGCCAGCCACTGGATCAAAAAAGCAAGGATGACAGCCCAGGCGAAGATCGGAAGGCCAGCTAGTTCGAGCCCGTTGGCACTTCCTGCCAAGGCTGCGAGGAAGCCCAATGCGAGTGCAACACAAATGCCAATGACATAGGGGCGCTGGGTGCTGTCAGGCAACGTGGTCCTCCACTATCTGAGCTAGACGCATGAGGTTGCCCCGCCATACCAGTTTCAGGATGGGTCCGGCAATTGCTGAGGTCAGGCAGCCGCCAACCCACCATGGGAAGTCCAGTTTCTCCTCCCAGTTGACAGTTGTTCCCCCCTTGGAGTTGTCGGCAAGTACAAAGCGGCCTGATCCGGTCACGATGCCGACATGGTTGACACCGATGAGGGTGCCTTGTTGCCATTCAGTGACGACCATCTGGTCGCGGGTTCGTAGTGGTCCAACACGCGTTTTACATTCGAACATGGCCCCAACTCCGGTTGCTTGTTCCGAAGTGAGGTGGATCTCGGTGGCGTCGACCATCCAGTCCACGTGGCTCCGTACATCCGCGAGTGCTTCCCAGACTGCTGATCGGGGAGCATCGACACTGACGCTGAGTCTTGAGTAGACCACCGCTGGCCTCCTCAAGCCCTTCCGCTGTTTGGCCAAGAAGGTCAGTCGACCGGGGAGTTGTCCAAGTCACCTGACCCTGTGCCCAAACTATCTCCATAGCGACTGGTTCTTGTCCAAAGTAGGGAGTTCGTTTCGCCCTCATTGGGAGATTGCCGCCCGGCGTGTCCAGATGGCTGCCCACGTGGAACAATCGGGTCTATGAGCACCACAACCATTCAAGCGCCGACCGCTGAGGCCGTCACTGCCGAACTGACCGCCTGGTTAGACGATAACTGGGACCCCGAAATCACCCTTGCTGAATGGTGGACTCGCTTGGCAGTTGGCCGCTGGGCACACCCGGCCATGCCCGAAGAGGCAGGCGGTAGGGGCTATGGAAGATCTCTTTGTGCCGCAATTGCAACCTGTATGGCCAATGCCGGCGTGGTCGGTCCACCGATCGGTCTTGGCCCCATGCTGGCTGCACCCACGATCGCTGCACACGGAACCCCAGAGCAGATCCAGCAGTTTGTACCCGAAATCCTCGATGGTTCGGTCGCATGGTGTCAGTTATTTTCAGAACCCAATGCCGGATCCGACTTGGCGGGCCTCCAAACCAAAGCGGTCCGCGACGGCGACGAGTGGACTATCACAGGCCAGAAGGTCTGGACCTCGGGTGGCCACTTGGCCAAGTGGGGGATGCTGATAGCTAGGACGGACCCTGATGCCCCCAAGCACCAGGGCATTACCTATTTCGCTATTGACATGGAACAGCCCGGAGTGGAGGTGAGGCCACTGCGGGAGATGACAGGTGCAGCGCTATTCAATGAGGTTTTCATCGACGGGGCAAAGGTGCTTGATGCCAACGTCATCGGTGGGCTTGGAAACGGTTGGAGGGTCGCCAACACGACCCTCATGATCGAGCGAGCCAACCTGGGTGGAGGCGGTAAGCAGCCACCTTCCCTGTCGGGTGGCCACCAGACAGGACGACTCGGTGACGCTGTCGGAGAGTTGGCGAAGCGGACCGTGGGTGGCCCAGATGGTGAAGCCGGCAGGGGCATGAGCATCAAGAGGCTCCTGGGTCTGGCTGCCGACATGGGTTGCTCAGATGACCCTGTCGTGCGCCAGGAGATCGTGAAACTCCATATCCTCGGAGAGGTCAACAACTGGAACCTCTTGAGGGCTAAGGCTGGTGGCAGCCGTACTGGAGCTGAGGGGAACCTGGCCAAGTTAGCCATGAGTGAGTTGGTGCGCCACAGCCGCGAGGTCGGCAACCTGGTGATCGGAGCTGACGGAATGTTGGCTGGTTCAGCCAGTTCGACAGGCGGAGGCGTCCAGGAGGTAACCCTTTTCAGCCCGGGGCCCGCCATCTACGGCGGAACTGACCAGGTTCAGCGCAACATCATCGGTGAGAGGGTGCTCGGCCTGCCTAAGGAGCCGGGCCACCCCAAAGAAACACCCTTCAAGGACTTGCCCCAGAACTGAACAACCAGATTTGGGGATCGGCCACTCCTAGAGGTCGTGCCTTCAAATAACGGGAATCGCACTTGCTTAGTATTAGTCGAGAACTGATCCGATTCTGGCCATCTACGCCTGGGGGCTCCGATGTCGCCCCACCCCCCCCAGGGGAGAGGCGACAGACTCAAACCGTGAAGAAGTACGCGGGTGTGTCGCTGGCTTCGTCGGTTGCTCTCACACTGGCAGTACGGGCCGACGGGCCACTGTATGGAGAAGTAGGGATGTCTCGCTGGACACGGGATAACAC
>PBSS01000026.1 GCA_002726315.1 Acidimicrobiaceae bacterium | reverse complement strand
TGAGGTGGAGGCGGAAGTGGAAGAGCCTGTAGTAGACGAGGCGCCAGTTGAGGTGGAGGCGGAAGTGGAAGAGCCTGTAGTAGACGAGGCACCGGCTGAGGTGGAGGAGCCTGTAGCAGACGATGCGCCGGCTGAGGAGGTTTCTGCCGATACTGGTGTTGAGGCCACCGACGACGAGAACGAGGAGGCATAGTCATGGCCGTTGAAGCCCCGATCGCAGAGGATGTCCTCGAGTTCCTCATCAGGTCTATCGTTGAGGACCCTGATGCAGTCAGCATCTCGACCTCCGGTGATTCGCGCTGTGTGTTCTCCGTAACCGTGGGTGACGGAGACATGGGTCGCGTCATTGGCAAGAGGGGGCGGGTGGCTAATGCAATCCGGACCATAGTGCGGGCCGCCGCCGTTCGGGACGAGGCCGAGATCGACGTCGACTTCGTCGACTGACCCCGACCTGCCATACCGGATTATGCCGCCAGGACCGGATTCAGTGGATCCGGTCCTGTTGGAGGTCGGCCGCATCGACAGGCCGCATGGCCTCAGTGGTGAGGTCGTCGTGACACTATTGAGTACACGACCTGAGCGCCTTGCACCAGGGTCTCTCCTGGCCAGTAGACATGGGCCTCTGACGGTTCGGTCTAGTCGGTCCCACCAACACCGCTTCCTTGTCCAGTTCGACCAGATTCCGGATCGCGAAACTGCCGAAGAATGGCGTGGTGTGGTTCTCAGTGCCGAGCCGATCCAGGAACCCGATGACGGGACCCTCTGGGCCCACCAGCTGATAGGCGCAACCGTCATTGACCAGCATGGGATCGGTCACGGGATCGTACGGTCGGTGATCGACAATCCGGCCAGCGACTTGCTTGAACTTGACAACGGCCGACTGATTCCCGCCGTTTTCGTGGTTGGTCATGTAGTAGGTCAAGAGATCCGGGTGGATGTTCCTATCGGCCTGTTGGATGATGGCGGGGAGTGATCATGCATACCGAGGTATTCACCTTGTTTCCTGAGATGATCGATGACTACCTCGGACGAAGCATCCTCGGCAGAGCGATCGACACGGGGAATCTGAAGGTCCGTTGCCATGACTTGAGACTCGCCACTGAGGACACGCACCGCACTGTCGACGACAGTCCGTTCGGTGGTGGTGCTGGCATGGTGTTGATGCCTGAGCCGGTGTTTGCCGCAGTCGAGGCAGTCTCACCGGTCCGACCGTTGATACTGCTGGGTCCGGGTGGCCGGCAGTTCAACCAGGAAATTGCAACTGAATTGGCGGCATTTGACGGGTTCTCTCTACTTTGCGGTCGCTACGAGGGCGTCGACGAACGCATCCGGACCGGTTTGTGTGACGACGAGATATCTGTAGGTGACTTTGTCCTAGCGGGTGGCGAGTTGGCTGCCCTAGTTGTCATCGAGACGGTGGCACGATTGCAGCCAGGTGTTCTCGGAAACGACGAGTCCGCGCTCAGTGAATCACACACAGAGGGCCTCTTAGAACACCCTCACTACACTCGACCAGCTAACTTTCGAGGTCTTGAAGTTCCTGACGTCCTTCGATCAGGAGACCATGCCCGCATCGGGCGTTGGCGCCGAGCCGCCTCGCTCGCCAAAACGATTGCGGCTCGCCCCGATCTGATCACCAAGCGGGGTGGAATCAGTGATGAGGAACAGGCGCTACTGGCAGAGTTTGACCTAGGCAACTGAGTAGGGCGTGATAGGGATCGCCGGTGGCGTCGGGTCCGGTGGCACCTATGCTTGTTGGCCGGTCCCGGTGCTTGATCCCGGTCCCATACAGATCCCAGTCCCTTCCAGGATGAACCTCTCAAGGACGAGCCATGCAGCCCACAGATCTCGTTGACAGTCAGAACCTCCGTGAAGACATTCCTGACTTTGGGTCCGGTGACACGCTAAAGGTCCACGTCCGCGTAACCGAGGGAAACCGTCAACGCCTACAGGTCTTTGAGGGTGTCGTCATCCGCCGTCAGGGAAGCGGTGTACGCGAGAGCTTCACCGTCCGAAAGGTCAGCTTTAGCGTCGGTGTTGAAAGGACCTTTCCAATCCACTCACCGGTCATCGATCACATCGAGGTGGCAAGCAGGGGAGACATCCGTAGGGCGAAGCTCTATTACCTGCGGGACCGTATCGGCAAGAAGGCAAAGGTTAAAGAGAAGCGGGATTTCTGATCTGCCTGTTCAGCTCCGAGAGGTCCCCCGTGGTTCTCGGTGGTGAAGGGACTGCTGCAACTGACGTCTAGCGTTCCCTCCCGGGCGAGCATTCCGGTGGGTGAATCAACCACATCGTCTGACACGGTGAGACAGTGATCTCCTATGAGGTCAATACACACAGGCATCTAAAGGACGAGTCCATCGGGTCAGGTGCGCCTGGCCGTCCAGCAGCCGCGATGCCAGTGACGTCGCAGATCGGGTGCCTCTATCGGAACCACGACCACGTGACCGAGTCCAGGGGGAATCTCCCGGTGGCATCCAGGACACGTATATGCCTTGGTGGCCTGGTACGGCTGGATATGCCTGACCTCCAAGTCACCGAGTATCCCGGGATCTTCCACTGTCAGAACTCCAGCCTGGTAGGTTGAGTACAGAGATACGGCTTCATCCGTACAGAGCCCATACCACGAGGGCGACTGCCACAAGAACCACTGAACCAACGTAGAAAAGGTCACTGGATCGGCTCTGTCGGTAGCGCTTCGGGCTGAGTCCCATCGCCCAAGTATCGTCCGTGAAGCTGCTCGAACCCACTTGAGCAGACATTCCCGCCAGCTTGATGCTGGGAGTCGGAGCCCGGTTGGCCGCGGGTACACTCAAGCCCCGGTCGGCACACCGAGTGCAAGACACGACAGAAACATCCCCACCCACCCACGGTCGCCTCCGGGCGCAGGGAGGGGACGAGAAGAACCGATGGGAAGGAGACCACGACATGGCCGTCGTGACTATGAGACAGTTGTTGGAAGCGGGTGTCCACTTCGGACACCAGACCCGCCGCTGGGACCCGAGGATGCAGAGGTTCATCCACGGTGAGCGTTCGGGTATCTACATCATCGATCTCCAACAGACCCTTGAGCGGATCGAGTCGGCATACAAGTTCACCCGTGACCTCGTGGCCGATGGTGGGCGCGTGCTGTTTGTGGGCACAAAGCGACAGGCCCAGGACGCCGTCTTGTCCTATGCCGAGAAGTGTGGGATGCCCTACGTGAATCAGCGCTGGCTGGGCGGGATGCTCACCAACTTCCAGACGATCTCCAAGCGAGTCGGGAAGATGCAGGAGTATCAGCGCATGAGGGACTCCGGTGAGTTTGAGGCAATGCCGAAGAAGGAGGCCTTGCTCATTTCACGTGAATTAGAAAAACTCCAGAGAAATCTGGGCGGAATTCAGGAAATGGAGTCGCTTCCCGATGCCATCTTCGTCCTCGACACCGTCAAGGAGCACATCGCCGTAACCGAAGCCAATAAGCTCGGTATTCCGGTGATAGCCGTGGTCGACACCGACTGCAATCCTGATGTCATCCAGCACCTGATCCCGGGCAACGATGACGCCATTCGGTCAGGGAGCCTCCTGTGTCGCATCATCGCAGACGCCGTCGAAGAGGGGCGCTTTATTTTCAACTCACGCCAAGGTGCCGATGGCGGTCCTTCATTGGATGCCGAGGACAAGGCGGCCAAGCAAGCCCAGGCCCGCGACGAGGCTGCGGCCGCTGCGGCTGAACGTGATGCACGTGTAGCCAAGACTGCTGCTGCTGAGGATCCAGCCCTTGAGGATGCGACTCCTAAGGAGCCTGTTCCTGAAGTAGAAGAAGTCGATGAAGTAGTAGCTGTGACTGATGATGCAGTAGTAGCTGTGACTGATGATGAAGTAGTAGTAGCTGTGACTGATGATGCAGAGGAATCCAAAACTGAGAGTGATGACGAGTCAGAGGACGTTGCAGACAGTGGGGTTACGGCATGACAGAGATCTCAGCCAAGGACGTGAAGGCCCTGCGGGATGCAACGGGTGCAGGGATGATGGATGCAAAGAGAGCTTTGGTCGAGGTCGATGGTGACTTCGGGGCAGCCACCCAGTTGTTGCGGGAGAAAGGTTTGGCAAAAGCTGCCACCCGATCCGATCGCGACAACGTTGAAGGTGCGGTCAGCCTTGCCACCGGAGATGGCCGGGCGGCATTGGTCCACCTTAAGTGTGAGACGGACTTTTCGGCCAAATCCGAGGGATTTCTCTCCCTTGCCAACGAGATGGTTGAAGCGGTACTTACCGGCGGAGAGGCAGCAGTCGAGGCACTAGCCCCAGCGCTTGACGACCTCCGCCTTGCCGTCAAGGAAAACGTCGAACTTGGTGAGGTTCGCCTAGTTGAGGCATCCGCCGACACCACCCTCGACACCTACCTCCACCTCCAGGACGGACGCGGGGTCAACGGCGTGATCGTCGAAGGTGAGGGAATCGACCAGGAGACCCTTCACCAGGTTGCTTTGCACATCGCGTTCGCAAAACCATCGGCGCTCAACCGTGAAGAAATCGATCCTGATCGAGTTGAGTCTGAAAGGGCGGCACTCCTTGAGATAACCAAAGCCGAAGGTAAGCCCGAACAGGCATGGGAGAAGATCGTTGAGGGACGTCTAACAGGGTGGTTTCGTGAAATGGTCCTCTTGGAACAGGGCCTCCACGGCGACAAGGCGACTGTCACGGATTCGCTCAACGGCGGCCGGATCATTGGTTTTAACCAGGCGTACTTGGGCGCCTGAGGCATGGCTCCTGGGACCGAGACACCAAACGACAGGATGCCCGCCCGGTGGGACAGGGTGGTCCTAAAAGTTTCTGGCGAGGCCTTTGCGGGGTCGAAAGGATTTGGAATCGACGGTGAGATCGTTGGCAGGATTGCTGCCGAGATTGTCGCCGTCCGGGTCGAGTTCGATATTGACCTCGCAGTTGTCGTAGGTGGAGGAAACATCTGGCGTGGAATGTCAGGTGCGGGTGCCGGGATGGACCGAGCCCAAGCTGATTACATGGGCATGCTGGCAACCTCAATCAATGCACTTGCCCTCCAGGACACACTTGAGCAGTTGGGCCAACCGACACGGGTCCAGACCGCAGTTCATATGGCCCAGATAGCCGAGCCGTACATCCGACGACGGGCAGTCAGGCATCTCGAGAAGGGAAGGGTGGTCATTTTTGCAGGCGGAACCGGTAACCCGTTTTTCACGACCGATACCGCAGCGGCACTCCGGGCGGTGGAGATGGAGGCTGGTGCGGTGCTGAAGGGGACACATTCTGGGACCGATGGGATCTACACGGCTGATCCCCTTGAGGATTCCGCGGCGACTCTCTTGGAGGAAGTCAGCTACCTCGACGTCATCCAAAAGGGCCTCAACGCCATGGACGCCACCGCGATCACGCTGTGCATGGACAACAACATGCCGATTGTGATGTTCGACCTGATGACGGCCGGAAACGTCCGGTCCATCCTCGCTGGGGAGCCCGTCGGTACGCTGGTCTCCTGAAAGAGGGAGTTCTGTGAGCGACGAAACGATCATGATGGTCCTTGAGAGGGCCACTGAGAAGATGGCCGAGGCCGTTGCCCTTACGCGTCGCGAGTTTTCGACGGTCAGGACAGGTCGTGCCTCGTCAGGGCTGGTGGAGCGTCTTACTGTCGATGCTTACGGAGTCGAGATGCGCATGCAGGAGTTAGCTAGCTTCTCTGTACCAGAGGCACGACAACTGTTGATCACTCCACATGACCCATCCAATGTTCCGGCCATCGAGAAGTCGATAATGCAAGCAGACTTGGGACTAACCCCTAGCAGTGATGGTCGTACCATTCGCCTGGTATTTCCGGACCTGACCGAAGAACGTCGCCGGGATCTGGTACGAATGATCAATGCAATGGCCGAAGAAGGAAAGAACCACCTTCGTGGTCTGCGGCGCGGTGCTCGAAAGGACCTCGAAGAGTACGGGGGCGAGGGCCATGTTTCCGAAGACGACATCAAGTGGGCGGAGAGTCAGTTGGATGACTTGATTCACAACCATGAGGATCAGGTGGAGCAGGCCCGCTCAGCCAAGGAGGACGAACTGCTCGAGGTGTGAGCCTCGGCAGGTGATCCAGACGAGTTTCAACGGGAGGCTCAGTGAACGAACAACAGAACCCGGGAGTCGGGCAGGGAGGGCAGGTCTTTGAGGAGATCCGTATCCTGGGCCTCGAGACGGCGGACGACAGTGTCGAGCCGGGACGGTCGGTGTTTGACGAACAGTCGGTTGATCAGGATCTTCCACACTGGACGGAACCACCGACTGGGGCTGACCCGGCTTTGTCTGGTCAGTGGTCGGGACTCGATGAATCCCCAAAGTGGGCGGACCAGGTGCCAGCTGACCACGAGTCCCAGCAACCGGTGGGGATGATGGATGAATCGTCAGCCGCCCTCTTCTTCGGTGACGAAACGGCTAGTCCGGGTTCGGGGGGTATGGAGTTTGATCCGCCACTGATGCCTCCGGATAGTTCGCAGCAGCCTCCGGCTACACCAGCGGTTGCAACTACAGAGAGGCCACTTGCTCCTGCACATCGTGGGACTGGCGGAGGCGGCGGCATTAGCGGTGGAGGGCGTAGCGATGCCCGTGATATGCCGATGGCGATTATCACAGCCGTTGCACTGGGGGCACTCGCTTTGATCGCTTTCAAGTTGGGTAACGACGCGACCCTTGCGCTGGCTACTCTCGTCTTGACGTTGGGAGCAGCGGAGTTCTACTTGGCGGTGCGTAGAGCCGGCTACCAACCCGCGTCGCTGTTGGGGATTGTCGCCGTTGCAGCCCTCAGTCTTGGCGCCTACTGGCGTTTCGAGGCGGCTATTCCACTTGTGCTCGGACTGACAGTCCTGTTCTCACTGCTCTGGTACTTGACGGGTGTTGACCGCGACGCTCCGATGCTGAACGTCTCAGTCACGATGTTTGGGGTTCTCTACATCGGTCTCCTTGGTTCGTATGCAGGTCTGATGCTCAGCGACCCAAACGGTGTCGGCATGCTGTTGGCAGCAGTCCTGGTCACTGTCGGATATGACACGGGGGGGTTGTTGGTTGGAAAAATGGTCGGACGTACGCCGTTGGCAGCGGTAAGTCCAAATAAGACCATGGAGGGCCTGATCGGTGGTATGGGTATCGCCTTTGCTGTGGCGGTTCTAGTGGTGGGGCGTATCGCCCCAATGGGACAAGCTCCCGGAGACCTGGGTTCGGCATTCGTGCTCGGTGTGGTCGCCGCTCTTGCCGCACCTCTGGGTGACCTCTGTGAGTCGATGATCAAAAGGGACCTCGGCATCAAGGACATGGGTACGGTCCTGCCTGGCCACGGTGGCTTCCTAGATCGGTTTGATGCCCTTTTGTTCGTCCTGCCGGCCACGTATTACACGGCGCGCCTGTTGGACCTTTTCACCGCCTGACCTATACGGACCTGATCCGGCAGAGACCAACTGAAGTCGGCCGTCCTGGATGTCAGTGACCACAGTTGCCGTTCTTGGGTCAACCGGATCCATTGGCAGACAGGCCCTTGAGATCGTCGCTGCTCGGCCTGACGACTTCGAGGTCGTGGTGCTCGGCGCCGCCCGTTCGGTCGACCTACTAGTCGAGCAGGCCACGGCCTTTCGGCCCGAGATGGTTGCCGTTGCCGATGCGGGGGCAGCTGCCGACGTGGCAGGCAGGATCCCGACCGGTATCGAGGTTATTTCCGGAAGCGACTCGCTCGCGAAGGCCGCCGTAACCGCCGATGTGGCGATAAACGGCGTTGTTGGTTTCGCCGGGCTGCCTGTCACTCTCGCCGTCCTCAACGCAGGCAAGCGACTTGGGTTGGCTAATAAGGAATCTCTCATAGCCGCTGGACCAATAGTACGACGGGCCCGTCAGACCCGCGGAGCCGAGCTTCTACCCGTTGACAGCGAGCACTGTGCAATCCACCAGTGCCTTCGCTCCAACGAAAACCAGGACCGTGTAAGTCGGATAGTCCTGACAGCCTCAGGTGGTCCGTTTCGGGGCCACTCACGGTCCGAACTGGAATCAGTGACCGTTGAGGACGCTCTGAACCATCCAACCTGGTCGATGGGTCCAAAGATCACCGTGGACTCGTCGACGCTCATGAACAAGGGATTGGAGGTGATCGAGGCACACGAGCTCTTCGATGTGGGATATGACGACATCGACGTAGTCGTCCACCCACAGTCGATAGTCCATTCGATGGTCACCTTCACTGATGGAGCGACGATCGCCCAACTTTCCCTACCCGACATGAGGCTCTGCGTGGGCTATGCATTGGCCTACCCGGATCGCCTAGGTGTTCCTTTCGGTGAAATCGATTGGGCAGGTCTTGACCGACTCGACTTCGAGATGCCCGATCGTGGAGCATTCCCATGCATGGATCTGGCATATGCGGCGGGCAGGCTGGGTGAAACTGCACCGGCATGGTTGAGTGCAGCCAATGAAGTGGCCGTCGGCTCCTTCCTGGCTGGAGATTTGGCATGGATCGAAATAGCTGACGTGTTGGCCGAGGCCCTAAACTCCTGGCCTGGAGAGGTCGCTGACAGCATTGAAGCCGTGCTTGATATAGACCGACGATCGCGAGAGACGACCGCCGCACTGATCGCACGAGCCAGGTGAACACTTTTGTCCCTGAGGGCGATCGGTTGGTCCGGTTGCTGTTGCTTTCCAGTGCACTGGTGGCCCTGGGCCTTCTTGGCAGTGTGTCGACGATCGTCGTAGTCCTGTCCTTCGTCTTCATGCTGGCATTTCACGAACTTGGCCACTACCTAGCTGCCCGGTGGACTGGGATGCAGGTAACCGAGTTCTTTATTGGTTTTGGCCCGAGGCTCTGGTCTGTGCGGCGGGGGGAGACCGAATACGGGGTCAAGGCCGTACCAGCCGGGGCCTACGTACGGATTACCGGTATGAGCAGTCTTGAGGCGGTCCCTCCAGAGCTCGAGCACCGCACGTACCGGGCCCAGTCGTACCCGAAGAAGATGGCGGTGGCCTTAGCGGGTTCGGCGACCCACTTTCTCGTGGCAGTGGTGCTATTGGCGACGCTCCTGGGTGCTGTCGGTAGTCCCGACCCCATGGTATGGAGGGTAAGTGAAGTCGCAGCCGGGTCAACTGCCGATGGACTCGGCATCTTGCCGGGTGACAGGATCTTGTCGGTCGCCGGTGTGGAGACTCCCAGTTTCGAAGCCTTTGGCCGGATCGTTCGCGTGGTGCCATCCCAGTCTGTAGAGATCCTCGTCGAGCGAGATGAGGTCCGCATGGAGTATTCGGTTGTGATGGGGGAACGACTCACGTCGGTCGGAGCAATGGAGGGATTCTTTGGAATCGGTGCCGAACATCCGTTGAAGAAAGTCGGACCAGTCGATGCGTTGACTAGAGCGATCGGACAGTTTGTGGATCTCGTGGCCATCTCAGTAGAAGGTCTGGCCAAGTTCTTCACCCCCGGTGGCCTGGCCGGCTTTGTAGGTGGGGCAGTAGACAGTGCTGGTTCGGACACCGGTATCGCCGTGGCTTCGGGAACCCCAGAGGATGCACGGATGCTGTCGATCTATGGAGTAGCGAGACTGGGGGGAGTCGCCCTGAAGAGCGGGCTGGCCAACTATCTGTGGTTCCTTGTCCTAGTAAATGTGTTCATTGGTGTCTTCAACCTGGTCCCGCTGCTTCCCCTTGATGGAGGCCATGTTGCTATTGCCACCTACGAACGCCTCCGCTCCCGGAACGGCATTCGCTACACAGCCGATGCGGCGAGGTTGCTTCCTCTCACATGGGCCGTCGTCACTCTCCTAGTGGGAGTCGCCCTGGTTGCCCTCTATCGAGACATAGTGGACTTGCCGGACTTCGGCTGAGCACGCCGGTAGCCTCCGTGACGTGGAGGTCCAAGCAACATTTCCCCGGCGTGAGACACGTCAGGTGATGGTTGGTGATATCCCTGTTGGTGGCAATGCACCGGTGTCAGTGCAGTCGATGACGGTAACGAAGACTGCAGACCACGAGGCCACCCTCCAACAGATCTACGACCTTGCTATGGCTGGCGCTGACATCGTGCGGTGCACCTGCAATGAGCCCGAGGCCGCTGAGGGCCTGGCCAAGATAGTGCCTAGGTCTCCAGTTCCAATTGTCGCCGACATCCACCACAGCCACAAGATGGCATTGGCAGCTCTAGAGGCAGGCGTCCATTGCCTTCGCCTAAACCCCGGAAACATCCGGAACCCGGATCACATAAGGACCGTGGCTTCCGAGGCAAGGGACCGGGGCGTACCCATCAGGATTGGAGTAAACGGGGGCTCTCTCCACCCGGACCTCTACAGGAAGTATGGAGACGTTGTCACGGCTGAGGCAATGGTGGAGTCGGCACTGACTGAGATCGGGTACTTCGCCGAGGTGGGATTTGAGCAGATAAAAATCTCCGTGAAGGCCTCCAGTGTGCCGCTCATGATCGACGCCTACCGACAACTCGCAGAGGTGACCGAACACCCACTTCACCTAGGTGTCACAGAGGCCGGGCCCCCGCCTGCCGGTTTGATCAAGTCGTCGGCTGGTATTGGCGCACTACTGGTTGAGGGAATTGGAGACACCATCCGGTACTCCCTGACAGCTGACCCTGTGCAGGAAGCTCGTGCCGGGCGCCAGTTGCTTGAGGCTCTGGGTTTACGCGATCGCAAGAACGTGGACCTGATTGCCTGCCCCAGTTGTGGCCGTGCCGAGGTCGATGTGATCGCTTTGGCCGAGGCGGCAATGAAAGCCTTTGCAGAAAGAGAGATTCCTCTCCAGATTGCGGTTATGGGCTGTGTTGTCAATGGCCCCGGTGAAGCCCGCGATGCAGATCTGGGAATAGCCGCAGGGAACAAGCGCGGTCACCTCTTCGTGAAGGGTCAAAATGTGGCAGTGGTTCCAGAGGACGAAATGGTCGATGTCCTTGTGGAGTGGGCAGAACTGATCCACAGTGAGGGAGTTGAGGTGGCTTTGGCCAGGGTTGACACCGAGTTGGCAGTGAGAGAGGCAGAGCTTGACCGAAAGCGTCTGCTTGCCGAACAGGGTGACGATGTCAACTACACGGGTGCAGTGATCGAGGCAGTTCGACGACATTCGACCTGACTTAGGGCACCCTCTCGGCACGGGCTGACCCTGAGCGCACTGGTTCTGCCTCAGGTATGATTGTCGGTCGCGTGCATCGTTCGTGTCCGACGACGAGGCGTGGGCTCTGCCCACGCCTTTCGTTTTCGGTGGTGGTTGGTGCGCGCATAGAACGACTACGTCGGATGGGCAGGAGAGGAGGAGCCGTGGGTGTGACCGATCGGGTGGACACCTTGGCCCTACCCCTGTGTGAGCGCGTCGGAGTCGAGTTGGTTGACGTTGAGTTTGAAGGCGGAATTCTTAGGCTCACAATCGACCACCCCGATGGTGTCGGAATGGATTCGATTTCTAGTCTCACACGCGAGGTGTCGCGTGCCCTTGACCACGAGGATCTGATTGGACCGTCATACACCCTTGAGGTGACCAGTCCCGGGTTGGAGCGTCGCCTCAAACGCCCAGTTCACTTTCGCAAGGCAGTTGGCTGTCAGGTGACCCTTAAGACCCGCCCGGGCACAGAGGGAGACCGTCGCTTTTCTGGCCTGTTGGAGGTTGCCAACCCAACGGGAGTGTCGGTCCGCTCGGCTGACGGGACGCTTCGTTCACTTGGCTATGAGGAGATTCTCCAGGCTCGCACTGTGTTCGACTGGAACCCGGAGTCGAAATCGACTCAGAGGGGACGTAATGGCGACGACCTTCATACCTCTACATCTTTGGAGGACCGGAATAGCGGCGCCGCTGAGAGAAAGGTCGGGACATGAACCCCGAGATGATGGAGGCCCTCCAGGCCCTTGCAGGCGAGCGTGGCATCACCATAGAAACGCTGTTTGCTGCACTAGCGGATGCACTTGAGTCTGCCTACAAGAGGATGCATGGTGCTCACGAGTTCTCATGGGTGACGATCGATCCCGACACCATGGAGATCAAGGTTTTCGCCCAGGACCTCGATGAGGAAGGTGAGCCGATCGGAGACGAGTACGACGTCACGCCGCATGACTTTGGCCGGATCGCAGCCCAAACGGCCAGACAAGTGATGACTCAGCGGATTCGTGAGGCAGAACGCGACCTCAAATATGAGGAGTACGCGGGACGTGAGGGTGACATCGTCACGGGCATGATCCAACAGACCGATGCCCGTTACACCCTTCTCGACCTGGGACGTGTCGAGGCCCTGCTCCCTCAAGCCGAACAGGTTCCCTTCGAACGACCCGAGGCAAATACCAGATTGAAGGCTTACATCGTGGAGGTGCGGAAGACAGCGAAGGGGCCCCAGATCGTTGTTAGTCGAACCCACCCGGGTCTCATCAAGAGACTATTTGAACTAGAGGTTCCCGAGATCGCCGACGGGGTGGTTGAGATCAGGGCCTGTGCCCGCGAACCGGGACACAGGACCAAGATCGCAGTGGGTTCGAATGATTCCAACGTTGATCCGGTGGGCGCGTGTGTCGGTGCCCGGGGTGCAAGGGTCAGGATGGTCGTAAACGAGTTGCGGGGCGAAAAGATCGACATTGTCCCATTCTCGGAGGACCCAGCTGACTTCGTCATGAAGGCCCTTTCACCAGCCAAGGTTAAAGAGGTGCTCATTGACGAGGACACCGGAACGGCGACGGTGATAGTGCCCGACTATCAACTTTCCCTTGCCATCGGCAAGGAGGGACAGAATGCTCGATTGTCGGCTCGAATGACGGGTTGGCGTGTCGACATCAAGAGTGAGACCCAAGTCGCTGAGGAGGCCGCATATGCGGACATCGAGTGGGCCGAGGGTGAGTGGGTTCTTGATGATGAGACCGGAGAGCAGGTGTGGCGACCTGCTGAGGGTGGTCCGGCGGTTTCGGCAGACCAGTGGACTGAGGCAGCAGTTGCCGATGATGAGCCACAGTCAGATGGGGTCGATACTGGTTCTGACAATGAACCGGTGACCGATGATGCATCTGAGGGCGATGGTGAGCCTATGGCCGAAAGTGACAGTGGCCTCGGAGGCACTGATGATTCGGTGGCCGATGAGTCCGAGGTTGCCGTCGACGACGTTGGTACCGAGTCAGAGTTGCAGGCATAACCCCAGAGCGGACCTGCATTGGTTGCCGGCAGAGATCACTGGTATTTGATCCGGCTCGGATCTACTGGAGCGACGTGACTAGAGGGCCGATGGTTGGTTCGCATGGATTGGGCAGGGGAGCATGGCTCCATGCAGATTTCCGCTGTGCTGCGCTAGTGAGGCCTGAAGTTCTTTCCAAGGCTCTAAGACGGTCGGTTAGTACTGTCCAGACCGACGCCCTGATCGCCAATTGGCCTACGATGGTGAGGCGGAGACATCTTCCGGAAGGGTGATCGGGGCTGCTGGCCGATAGTGTCATTGGTCGGTCCCGCCTGCAGGCTCGGGGTGCCGTGCCCCTGAACCGGTAGGGCAGATCTGAACCGGGACTTCCGCTTAGTTAGCCCCATCGACTCGACAGGACATCAGAACCACCGTGCCGAAAAACATCCGCATCTACGAGTTGGCGCGAGAACTTGGGATGACCAACAAGGAGGTGCTTGACCTCTGCAATTCTCTTGGAGTAGGTGCCAAGAGCCACTCCTCTGGCATGGTCGAGGCTCAGGCGGATCGAGTCCGGCGCAAGGCCGTCAGGGAGGGTCTCACTCGCGACGAGCAGCCCGAGGAACCAGGCGCTAAGAAGCCCTCTCGAAAGAAGAAGCCTGAGTCGGCACCTGAGCCGGCACCTGAGCCTGAGCCGGCACCTGAGCCTGAGCCGGTACCTGAGCCTGAGCCGGTACCTGAGCCTGAGCCGGCACCTGAGCCTGAGCCGGCACCTGAGGAACCAACAAAGCGTGTCATCTCCTCCAGCGGGTCATCTGCACCGCCAAGACGGGATGTGGGACAAGAGGCATCAACTGAGGAGTCTGTGGAACCGGTTCAGCGTGATGGTTCTCCTTCGGTGCCAGATCCGGCAGCACGTGTCGATCCGGGAAAGCGGCTACCTCCTCCTGGTTCGATTCCACCACTCTCCTCCTCTGGTAAGCCGATTCCTCCACCCCCCGGTCCTCCTGTGTCCCAAACGGGACAGAGGATTCCTCCACCTCCGGGCACTGGAGGCAGGCGAAGCTCACCTCCTGGAACTGCATCACCTCGTCGATCTAGTGGACCCTCTCCTACGGAGAGGCAACGACCGATGGGTGGCGGTCCCGGTGGACGTCCGGGTGGCGGTCCCGGTGGACGTCCGGGTGGCGGTCCCGGTGGCGGTCCCGGTGGACGTCCGGGTGGCGGTCCGGGTGGCGGTC
>PBSS01000025.1 GCA_002726315.1 Acidimicrobiaceae bacterium | reverse complement strand
TTCAGCTCTCCTTCCCGCTAGCCCCTCCGGGCAAGTCGCACGAGGCCCTTCATGGAGCACCGTGTCAAGCGGACGTAGACGGTCGGTAACCACCGAGATCCGAACACAGGCTGATTCCACCCAACCAGTGGGTCCAACGAGTGCCACCTGTCCGCCCACATGTTCAAAGACAGCAGCCGTAAGAGAGCCGCTGGCAACCGGCAGCAAAGAATCGGGGACTTGGACCACAACTCGCTCGGCTAATGGAGCCTCTCCTCGCAAAACGGCAATTGGGCGATCAGCGACCGCAGTCAGGCCTGGAGCCGCAACAGGGAGACCACCGGCCACACGGCCCTCTATGTCGATGTCTCCCTCCAAGGCATCCTCCAACTCAGTGAAGCGAAGCGACCTGTCGACGCGAAGCACAGGCTCCGTCTCAAGAAGGGGCTTCACGAACAATACGCCGCCGGCCAGAACCCCCAGCAGGAGCAGAATGCTCGCAATCCGCTTTCGCATACCCAGACGAAGAGCTTGTGTAATGGCCGCCTCATCACGTCTCTCCGCTCTGGATCGGGGGCCGAACGCCTCCGATCTATCGCCACCACTAAGCAAGGTCGCCCAGACCGCTACGGTCTCATCGGGGAAGCGGAGAGCCAACCGGGCAAAGGCTTCTTCTTCCTCGGGTCCGAACAGGAGCATCAAATCGTTCTCGCGGACCAGTTCGACTGGATCTGCCCGATTAGTCAGGCTCCGATCGCCAGCCAGTTGAATTAAGAACGCGTGGATCTGGCGATCTGCCTCTGAGGGACTCCAGCGGCTTCCTGGTTCGACAGGCGCATCACCCACAAGCGAGCCCGCTTCGCTCCTAATCCGAAAAAATGTGGCCCTGCGTTCGCGGAGAGAAGCGGATGCATCAAGTCCTGACTCGGTGAGGGACTGTTCGGATAGCCCGGGGCGATCCGCGGGTTCGTCAGGTAGTTCCTGTGAGGTATCGGATGCCGACCCTTCAACGGTTTCCTCATCACTCATCTGGCACCCCGTCTACGCACGGGCCGAGGCTACGCAATACGGGCTCTTCGATCCGACACCCCCGGGTCAAACATGAGACCAACAACGGCGGGCATGCACTCAGATGAGGTCAGCCATAAGACAGAATCAAGTGTCGCCCGGTGGTCTCCTCCGGGCGACTGCCACCAGATGCACTGGACTCCTGAGGAAACCGTGAACCTAAAACCAATGCAAACAATCGGAATCCCGTTGCTGCTTGGCACCATTGTCACGGGCTGCGTATCGGGAACTCCCTCTAAAACGAATCCATTCCCCAATATTTCCGATCGACCACCTACAACAATCCTTCCAGATACGAACCCTTACCAAGTCTCTCCTCCCAATTCCGATACTTCGCCAACTCTTGTTATTACAACGACTACTGCTGCCCCAGTTGGAACGACCTGGCCGCCCGAACCGGTACCCGAGCCTAAGGCGGAGGTTCTTCTGAAGACCCCGGTTGTAGAGGCGTTTCAGGAGTTGTTTGACCGCTCCCATCCCTTCTTGCCCATTGAGCGGTTTTGTATTACGCCGCCTCAGCGCGAAGGGGAACCACAGGAGACAGATCGCGGTATCACTGACGAAATGCTCACTATCGTCTTGATGAGAGCAGAGTTCGACGAGTTGGAGAAGATCGGCATGTCGATCCCACACGTTGAGTCACCTCAGATACTTGAGGCGTTTGCCTACCTAGTTAACAACGAGTGCTCTGGAATCCACGGTAGGCAAGTCGACCTGCGGGTTGTGAATACACCGTCCCTGGGTGGAGCAGGCATCGACCTTGACACACTGCAGACGGCTGCCTGTCTCGAGGCTACGGAAATGATGCCGGCTGTCATCGTATTGGACTTGGCTGGCCTTGGAAATGCTGCTGCCAGTTGTGTGGCAGTTGAACATGACACTGCGTTGCTCACCACGGCTTCTTACCCCTCATATCTCATCGACGATGCCGCTGGCACCCTTCTGACCCTCTCACCCACGGCAGAGGCTCTGATGCATGCTGCTGTAGATGCCGCTGAGGAGCATGGTCTCCTTGATGGAAGATCAATAGCTGTGGTGGTTGGCGACTCTGTCGGCCAGATTGAGTCGGTGACGGAGGGTTTGATCCGGCCTCTCCGATGGCTCGGCTATGAGCCCGTTCTCCATCTGTTGGGTTGTGAGGGGTCGGCGACGTGTCGTGTCGGGAGGGAGACCGCAGTATCGAGGATGATCACCGCTGGAACTGACATCGTGTTCCCAGTCCTGAACCTCTCTTCGCTGCCTAGCTTGATTGGTGAGATGGTCAAACAGGGGATGCCAAAGCCTGCAATCATTCAGACCGGCTTCAACAACCAATCTGACGATCTAGCTGCCCACAATGTCGTTACCTTTGCTGGACCTTCTGCCGGTGCTTACTACGACGACACATTGATCGTGGCGGCAAAACCGACCGGAGCTGCCTGGCTGCCGGACAGTGAACTCCCGGCCTTTGACGCCATGTGCAATGCCGAGTACACGCGGGCTTCTGGTCGGCCGGTTGGCTCGACCTATCACCCCACAACGGAACTCTTCAGGACGGTGGTCGAAGCATGTGCGCTAATGAGGATGGTGGCCCGCTCGGTCTATGACGCAGGACCAGATCCACGGCGTCGTGATGTTGTTTACGCCCTCGCGCACCTCGGTCCAATCGATCTTCCAGGAATGCTCCCGGCGACAAGCGGACACCAGAAATTCGCCCTCCCCGATGGCGTACTGGAGCTCAAGTACAACTATCCGTGTCGCTTTAGCTCCACAGGTTCCACAGAAATGGAGTCTGGCTGCATCGTGCCGGTGGGTGGCTACCGGACAGTCGACTGAATTCTTGGGGCCGAAAATCAGGGCTTAATCTCGTAGTACAGATTCGTCGGGTCATCGAGATCATGCATGGTGAACTGGGTGAACCCAGCCTCCTTCACCATCGCCTCAAGGGTTACCGGGTCAAGGCCGAGAGTGCCTAGCCCCAATCCATCTGGTGTTGACATCGCCGACGACATGCATGATGCAACCGACGTCGAGTACATCATGGCAAGCATCGGGTTCCTTAGGTTTCTTGACCATTCTGATGAAGACTTGATTTCCTTGACGATCCAAGTTCCCTCCACTGAGATAGCTCCCCGAATAGCTGCCATCGCCAAATCCGGTCGAGGCATGTCGTGGAGGCAGTCCATCGTCATAACCAAATCAACTTCTCCTACCTGTGGAACCTCCTCAGCACCCGCCAGATGGATGGTCACATTGTCAAAGTTGGCAAAGCGCTCTCTGGCAACGGCAACGGCCCGCTCTGACACGTCATAGCCCTCATAACTCGATACCGGCCAGGCCTCTCTCATCAACTGGAGTGCCAGACCGGTTCCACAACCAATGTCTAGAACCTTCGCTCCTGTCTCAAGACGATCAACCATTCCAGTGAGTGCGGGAATGACAGTCGGCACCAAGAGAGCCCGAGCCATCGGAGCCAACATTGCTTCTACATGGTGTTCGGAGCCCTCACCTTGGCCGTCATAGGTGAGGCCCAGCCCAGTCCGAAATGCCTCCTCGAGTCCATCGACCACTCTGGGATGGCGAAGGTGGGAGAACACACCGCCGGCGTAAGTCGGTGTATCCGCCCTAGCTAGGACCAGCGCAGCCTCCTCTTCCAACAGAAAAGTTTCACCGTCATTGCTAACGACCAGGCCTGCAGCTGCCTGGGCACACAGCCATTCTTTTAACCATCGTTCATGTAGCCCCGTGATCACCGCCAAGTCGGAAGCGGTGATTGTGCCGGCGCCGTCGAGTGCCCTGTAGATACCTAGGCGGACACCCAGATTGATCATTAGAGAAACTGCCTCACCCTGTTTGAAACCCCATGTAGCAAGCGTGTACTTCTTGAGAAGGTCTTTGTCAATTCCCATTAATAACCTCCACCGAGATGGACGATCAGGCTCCCATGGTCAGTTGCACGACGTCAATCCGGAATCAGCCGACTATTCGCACCCAAATGGAGCCATCCTCTTCGATGCAGTCTGTCACCACCAGATCTCCTTTGCGGTCCCGGCGCCCGTTCACATTCTCCTTCCAGCCCTCACCACCTGTGGTAAAGCGCCAGAGGTGTGTAAGACAGACAAGTTCCTCACCAACGACGACTCCCTCGCCAGCAAGATGCGACCACTGGTGCGGGCAGCGGGCCTCAATCACACACGGTGTGCCTGCCATCGAGCGCCAGACCACCATGTCCTCGCTACCAATAGTCACTCCGACAATGCCGCCCGGCGGCAGGTCAGAAGCACATATTCGGACCCAACCATCCCCAGAACTCTTCACAGGTTCAGACGTCGAGGTACCGCGTGACCGCTATGGCAGACCCGAGCATTCCAATTACTCCTCCGAGCAACAACAGCCAGAGGCTGGTGTTCCAGACAAATCCATCCGGTACGGCAAAGCCTCGGAACAGAGGAACCACATCGGATTCTTGAAAGAAAGAGAGAACTTCATTCTCAACGACAAAAAGTGACGGGATGGCAAGACCTGCACCAATCAGCCCATGGATCATGCCCTCGAGCATGAACGGAATTCGAACGAACCAGTTGGTGGCCCCGACCAACTTCATCACCTCGATCTCCTCGCGCCGTGCTCCAATCGCGGTGAAGACCGTATTCAAAATCAACATCGCTGAAACAGCTACCAGAACCACAGCAGCTACCAACAGAACTTGGCTAACCCTCGTCGAGAAGTCTTCAATTTGTCGAATTGCGTCCGTGGCGGTTGCAACCTCCCTGACCCCTGGTTGGGTCGAGAACTGACGTGCCAGTTCAGCGACATTCGCCGCGTCTGGATCGGATGGCACTATCCGGTACGAGGGAGGCATCACGTCAGGCGTCACGCTCTCAATCAAGTCGGGTTTGTCAACGAACAGGACTTGGAACTCTTCGTAAGCAGCCAACTTGTCGATGTAGGCGTACCTGGAAATAGCCGGACTGGTATCGAGTACCTGACGGATTGCCGCATCCTGGTCTGGGGTGTGGTCAGCGTTCATGAAGACAATAAACTCGACGCCCTCCTGAAACTGTGCTGTTGCCCGATCAGCACCCTCCCTCACGAGCAGCGAGGTCCCTACGAGAGAAAGGGATATTCCGACCGTGAGAATGGCAGCAAGAGTCAAGCTGAGGTTGCGCCAAAGGCTGACAACCGTTTCACGGATGAAGTACCAAATTCGGTAGATCACGCCCTACCGCCCCACAAGAGATAGAACATCAGTCGTAGACCCCCCGCGACTCGTCGCGGACTATCACTCCACGGTCAAGTTCGATGACCCGCCTCCGCATGGTGTCCACAATCCCTCGGTCGTGGGTAGCCATCACCACCGTGGTACCACTCCTGTTGATCCTGTCCAACAGCCTCATTATCCCCACCGAGGTAGTTGGGTCAAGGTTTCCGGTCGGCTCATCTGCCAGCAGTATGAGTGGACGATTCACGAATGCCCTAGCTATGGATACCCGCTGCTGTTCACCACCGGAAAGTTCATCCGGGATCCTGTCTGCCTTGCGACTGAGACCGACCAATTCAAGGATTGCCGTCACCTGGCGCTTGATGACCGGGCGCGGACGGCCGATCACCTCCAACCCAAAAGCCACGTTCTCCCAAACGGTCTTCTTGGACAACAACTTATAGTCCTGGAATATGCAACCAATGTTCCGGCGAAGGTATGGAACCCTCCAAGAACTGAGGGATCCAAGATCCTTTCCAGCGACCATGATCCGTCCGGAGTCGGCCACCTCCTCACGGTTTAACAAGCGGATGAAGGTTGATTTCCCAGATCCCGAGGGACCTACCAGGAATACGAACTCACCGCGCTGGATTTCAGCACTTGCTTCTCTTAGGGCTGTCACGTCGCCCTTGAACACCTTTGAGACTGACTCAAGCCTAATCACCAGATCACTCCCCGATCGCAGGGTGCGTGCACAGACATCGTCAGGTGGCTACGGCACGGCACGGCGGGCACGGTACCAGAGCCCTGACTGACGATAGCGGTACCTCTTCTCCGGAGATTTGACGACTCAAGTCCTATCACCCGCGCGCGCCCACCTCAGGTATGACTCTATGAATCCATCCAAATTGCCGTCGAGCACCCCCATGACATCTCCAACCTCGTGCTCCGTTCGCAAATCTTTCACCATCTGGTAGGGATGGAGGACGTAGGAGCGGATTTGGCTTCCAAAGTCGACATTGCTCTGCTTCCCGCCGATCTCAGCTAGCTCCTCGTTGCGCTTCTGGCGCTCAAGGTCGAGCAGTCTGGCAGCCAATATCTGCATTGCCCTGTCCTTGTTTTGATGCTGACTGCGCTCATTCTGACAGGAGGTCACGATGCCGGTGGGAAGATGAGTGATCCGGACCGCTGAGTCAGTCACGTTTACGTGCTGGCCTCCTGCTCCCGACGATCTGTAGGTATCGATACGCAGATCTGTTTCGTCAATGGTGATTTCGGCTGCAACTTCCTCAAAAAACGGAACAACATGGACTGATGCGAACGCCGTCTGTCGCTTGGCCTCCTTGTTGAACGGTGATATGCGCACCAGACGGTGAACACCACGCTCTCCCTGCATCAGCCCGAATGCGTGCCGTCCACGAATGAGGAACTCGGCTGAGCTAATTCCGGCTTCCGTACCTGCAGAGACAGACTCAACCTGAAGGTTCAATCCACGACGCTCAGCCCATCTCGTATACATCCGAAGCAGGGTCTCGGCCCAGTCCTGTGCGTCGGTGCCACCCGCTCCGGATTGGACAGAGCAGACAGCATCACTCTCGTCATACTGGCCAGCGAACAGGGACCGCATCTCAAGTTCCTCGAATGAGCGTTGCAGGTCGTACAGGGCTGTACTGATCTCGTCATCTAAAGACTCCTCATTCTCCTCCAGCGCTAGCTCCACAAGGGTTTCGAGGTCCTCAAGACTTCCCTCTAGGCCTGCATGAAGGGTGATGTCGTCCACTACACGAGCTAGGTCTTTTTGGACCTGTCGACCTCGGTCTTGGTCGCTCCACAAGTCAGGATCAGCCATTTCGCCCTCAAGCCTTCCACGCTCCTCAAGGAGGCCGTCGATCCCAAGGTAGGCCGCCGCCTCATCGAGTCGACGCTGTAGAGCACTGAGTTCCTGCGTGTAGTCATGCATGATCCGTTGTCCCAGAGGTTCAACTGCCGTGGCAATGCTTGAACTTACGTCCTGATCCGCATGGACACTGCGCATTCCGTGGGGTCGCTTCCCATTCTGTATTCACCTTTTGGACCTGGCGGTCCTGGACTGACTCCTCAATCCTGGCCGGAGTGCCAGCTGAGGCCACTGCCGCGGCTGCCCCAACAACAGGATTCTCGGGACCAGAAGCAGTGATACCGGTGATATTTTCGGTTTCATCGGTGTTGGCCACCTGGATTCGCATGACATACCGAAGGAAATCCTGCCCCAAAAGGCCAGTTAGTTGACTAAACAACTCAAAGCCCTCCCGTTGCCACTCAGTTGCTGGGTCTCTTTGGCCCATGGCCCGCAGGTGGATCCCCTCCCGGAGTTGGTCCATCTCATAGAGGTGTTCACGCCAGCGCTGATCGATGATGCGCAACATCACCTGGCGTTCGACCTCACGCAACGTCTCTATACCGAGTTCTGCCTCACGCCCCTCGTACACCCCGAGGCCATCGGCAATAAGAAGCTCAAAAAGAGCTTCGTCAGAATTGGCGGTGGCGAGGTCCTCTGTCATCAGCGTGGTGGGCCAGTAGCCATCGATCTCGGCACGTAGACCCTCTAGATCCCATTCCTCAGAATGTTCAGAATCGCAGAAGGTCCCAACAGCTTCATCAGCCACAGTGCCGAGGTGTTCAAGAAAGTCGGAGCGGAGGTCAGCACCGCTGAGGATTCGATCCCTATTCCGGTAGATAACGTTCCGCTGTTCGTTCATCACCTCGTCGTACTTGAGGACGTTCTTCCTGACCTCGGCATTCTTTTGTTCGACCGTGGTCTGTGCACGCTCGATTGCCTTACTCACCATCTTGGACTCGATGGGGACATCCTCGGGTAGAGCCCTGTCCATGACTCCGCGCATGGTGCCACTTGCGAATAGGCGCATCAGATCGTCGTCAAGAGATAGATAGAAGCGGCTTTCGCCCGGGTCCCCCTGTCGCCCACTACGCCCTCTCAATTGGTTGTCGATCCGCCGACTTTCATGCCTTTCCGTTCCCAGCACATAGAGCCCGCCGGCTTCACGCACAGTCTCCCCATCCGTCCCGCACACAGCAGTGAAGTGGTCGAGTTGCTTGTTAAATGCACTCAGGCCTCCACCAGAGACAGGATCTTCTCCACTGGACCTAACCTCGCGCTCGGCAAGCCCCTCAGGATTCCCACCAAGGATTATGTCCACCCCGCGGCCAGCCATGTTGGTCGCCACCGTGACCGCTCCGGGTCGTCCTGCCTGAGCGACCACGTCAGCTTCCCTAAAGTGCTGCTTGGCGTTCAACACCTCATGGGTGACACCACGCTTTTCAAGTTCCCTGGACAACTTCTCAGAGTTCTCAACGGAAACAGTGCCGACCAACACGGGCTGGCCATTGTCGCGTCTTCCAACAATGTCATCGACAACAGCCGCAAGCTTGCCGGCCTCGGTCTTATAGATGAGGTCACTGCAGTCCTCCCGCTCAAGTGGTCGATTGGTCGGAACAGAAACAACCTGCAGGCCGTAGATGCCAGCCAACTCAGCAGCTTCGGTCTCTGCGGTACCGGTCATGCCAGCGAGCTTCTTGTAGAGGCGAAAATAGTTTTGGAGGGTAATTGTGGCGAGCGTCTGGTTTTCCTCCTTGATGGCCACACCCTCCTTAGCCTCAACAGCTTGGTGAATGCCATCTGACCAGCGTCGACCCTCGAGCACTCTTCCCGTGAACTCGTCCACGATTCGAATCTCGCCGTTGACGACGATGTAGTCCTTGTCGCGTAGGTATAGCTCCTTGGCTTTGAGGGCCGCGTGGAACTGGTGAACTAGATTGGATGCAACTTGGTCATAGATATTCTCGACCCCGAGAGCTGCCTCTACGGCGTGTACACCGTCCTCGGTCGGAGCGACGATCCTCTTTTCCTCGTCGAAGTCGTAGTGGATCTCGCGTTGGAGGCCTCTGACTATTCCGGCGAATCGGGTGTAGAGCTGAGCGGCATCCGCAAGGCGACCACTGATGATCAACGGCGTTCGGGCTTCATCTATGAGGATTGAGTCGACCTCATCAACCAGACAGAACACATGTCCCCGCTGTGCCTTTTGCCCAAGGGACATGGCCATGTTGTCACGCAGGTAGTCAAAGCCAAGCTCGTTATTGGTGGCGTACGTGATGTCACAGGCATAGGCAGCAGCCTTTTCCACCCTGTCGCTTATGTCTGGAACGACAAGTCCAACCGAAAGCCCTAGCCACCGGTGGATCTGCCCCATCCACTCTGCATCTCGCGTCGCCAGGTAGTCGTTGACGGTGCAAAGGTGGACACCCAGTCCGGAAAGGCCGTTGAGATAGGCAGGGAGCGTGGAGACGAGGGTCTTGCCCTCACCGGTTCTCATCTCCGCAACCCAACCAAGGTGTAGTGCCATGCCACCCATCAGTTGTACGTCATAATGCCGCTGTCCAATAACTCTCCATGCAGCCTCACGGACTACCGCGAAGGACTCAATCAACAGGTCATCCAACTCCTCACCAGCATTCAACCTGTTGCGAAACTCGCCCGTCTTTGAACGGAGGGCGTCATCTGAAAGGGATCGCATCAAGGGTTCGAGCGCGTTGATATCAGGAACTATCGCCTGGAGGGCTTTCAACTTCTTGCCTTCACCACTGCGGAGGAGGCTGGAGAGGACGCTCATTGTCTCGGCGAGGCTACCGGCGGACCCAGCCGGGTCAGTCGGAGGGTGGCCGGTATAGGAGACCCATTTCAGCGAGCCTCGGGGCAACTCCGTCTACGGCGGTGTCAAGAATCGCTGCAAGGGCCTGGAGATCATCGCCACGAATGGTGAGAACTCGGCCGTTAAAATCCTGACGTTTTACCTGGATGATTGTGAGATATCGGCCGATCATCTCGGCCTCTGAGCTTGATGCCGACGCTTGAGCTGTCAGATCGATTATCACCTTTTGGCCGGGCACCCACGCCGGCGGTTCGACGACGTTCGATACTTCCTCGGGAGTCGTGGCGAAGTCCAATGGAAGCAACTGTTCGACTGGCACGTTGTAGAACATGGACAGGCGGTGCAAGCGCGGAACTGAGATGGACCGTTCACCTCTTTCATAGGCACCGAGGACCGACGCCTTAAACTCGGATTCAGAGCGTGCCTCGACGTCTTGAAGGGAGAGTCTCTTTTGTCGCCTAATTGTTCGAATTCTGTCACCAACCATGGCGCTATAGCCAGAATCGGGATCGTGCGGATCAGTCATCTCGCATTCACCGGGCTCTCGAGATGGCCATAAGTCGCCAGCACGGCACTGATCCCAGTAGCTAGCGACGACGGTGAGTGGTCAGAAAACATCGCATGGTGAGCGTATCAGGCAGCCTTCTCACGCAGCGCGGTCAAGAGGACACCTGCGGCGATAGCAGCCGTCTCCGCCCGCAGGATTGTCGGACCTAACCCGACCCCCCGACGTAAACCCAACTCGTGTGTGGACCAACCACCTTCAGGGCCTATTAGCAGCATTGAACAGGTCTCCTCGAGTGGACCTCCACCCGGTTCAGCCATAGCCACATAGGGAAGTCTGGTTAGGGAGTTGGGCGATCTAAGGCCTTCAAGTACAGGAAGACGAACTCGACGAGACTGCATCGAAGCCTCCCTGGCTACGCGTCTGAGGCGTTTCATCTGTCGATGTTCCTTTTCCGGTTCCCAGTGCACGATTGAACGCTGTGCGTTCAATAGGACTATCCGGTCGACCCCTAGTTCAGTCAACTTTTGCACGACCACCTCTGGCCGATTTCCCTTAATGAGAGCAAAACCAACTCCAACTTCCACCGCGCACTTAGGTACGTGGACGATGTCACCGATTGGCTCTAGGTTCTTACCAAAGAGACACGGACGCCAGTTTCCCTGTGCATCTGAGACCGTTAGTGCATCACCGGAGCGCAGACGGAGAGCTCTAGCCAGATGATGGCGATCTCCTTCAGACAACTCTGGATTACTGAGGTCAGCTACAAATCCATGAGGCCCACCACGGCCGTCTGGAGGCCCTGGGTACGTCGCCTGAATCAACTAAGAGCCGACCTGATTTTGGACATGATCCCCTCTCCAACTGGAGCCACCTCCTCGCCACGGGCCGCGGCGAGCCTCCGCAGGAAATCCTCGGCCCCCTTATCGAGATCTGTCGGGGTTGCGACCACTACCTCAATGAGGAGATCCCCGCGACCGCGACCCTCGACATGAGGAACACCACTCCCTCGCATCCGAAACACATCTCCGGTGACTGTACCCCGCGGGATGTTGAGGACTTCGTCCCCATCGAGGGTCTTGTAGTCGATTGCAGCGCCAAGTGCCGCCTGCGTGACCGGAAGCTCCATTCTGTGAAGTAGATCGAAGTCTCGGCGGACGAAGAAGTCGTGTGGGTGGACATTCACGTGGACATACAGGTCTCCGGTCGGGCCACCACGTGGTCCGACTGCCCCCCGACCCATCAGGCGTAGCGTCGTTCCTTCATCCACACCGGCCCTGACATGCACTGTGAACGTCTGCTCTTCGATGACGCGTCCCTCGCCACTACAAGCACCGCAGGGGTCGACGATCGTCTCTCCCCTCCCACCACATGTCGGACAGGCCGTTCTTGTCACTACCTGCCCCAGAAGTGATTGTCTGACCCTCTGCACCTCCCCCGCCCCCTGACAGGTCTCGCAGGACTGCGTGCCACCCCTATCCGCAGTTCCCGTTGCCTCACATTCGACACAGGCCACTGCTGTGTGAACGGTGATTTCCTGTTCGCAACCAAACACTGCTTCTTCGAATTCCAGCTCGATAACGGTCTCAAGATCCTCGCCGGGAATGGGGCCCCTTCTGCGACTTCCTGTGCCGAATCCACTACCGAAAAACGTTTCAAACAGGTCGCCGAAGCCACCAAACGGATCTCCTGCAGCTCCTACCCGCTGCGAACTTTCACCGAAGCGGTCGTAGTGGAGTCTCCGCTGGGGATCCGAGAGGACCGCGTATGCCGCGGAGATGGACTTGAAGCGTTCCTCAGCCTGCTTATCGCCGGGGTTCGCGTCGGGGTGGGAGTCGCGAGCCAACCGTCGGTAAGCCCGCTTGATCTCGGCAACATCGGCATTCCTAGCGACCCCAAGCACCTCGTAGTAGTCCCTTGCCACTGCTCAGCCCCTACTAAGTCGTTGGCCCAGACGTCGGCCGACCACGGCTACCGTTGCTAGTGCTTGGGGATAGTTCATCCGGGTCGGACCCAAGACCCCGATTGATCCGGCGGCCTCTCCTTCTATCTCGTAGGGGGCCACGACTATTGAACAATCGGTCAGCGGCTCAAGTCCTGTTTCAGCACCAATAGCAACACTCAGTCCGCGGTCGATTAGGTCACGGACAAGGCTCACTACCACGAATTGCCTCTCCAGGATGTCAAGCACCTGTTGAACCCTCTCGACCTCTCCGAACGCTGAAGCGACACGGGCGGTACCCCCAACGTACATCTGGTCAAGCTCGAGACCTCGCTCAGCAAGGACTGAGGCAGCTGATGCTATGACGGCATCAACACTGGCATCACCGGTCTCTGTGGCCTCAGGAACTGCACTCAGGCGGTGGCCGATTAGTGCTCCAGAGAGGTGTGCAGCCGCGATTGCAAGGGTTGCCTCAGACGCATTTCCAGCCTCACCAGTCAGTTCAAGTGCATGCTTTTCGACAGCTCCGTTGGCCATCACCATCACGAGAAGAGCCAAGTCGAACCCCAACCCGACTACCTGAACCGACCTGACCTCTTGATGGTCCCGATCTGGAGCCAGGACAACCGAAGCGCTTCCAGTGATGTTGGCAAGCAGGGTGCTGGTGTCTCCCAACATCTCCTCTAGTTCGTTGTAGGTGCGGTTGAAAAAGGCCTTGACCTGTTCTTGGTCATCGGCTTCCAACATGCCGGGCTTGTCTAGTCCGTCCACGAAGAAGCGATATGCCTTTTCCGTGGGAACTCGGCCAGCCGAGGTGTGTGGCTGGACCAGGTAACCCTGTTCCTCAAGGTGTACCAGTTCGTTTCGGATAGTTGCAGATGAAACGTCGAGTTCTGCCGAAGAGGCCACACGACCGGAGCCAACAGGTTGCGCCGTTTCGATGTACTGCTCGACGACAGCGCTTAAGATTGCTGCCTTCCGCTCCTCCAACATCCAAACAAGACTATCCGGAGGCTTATGGGGCAGTGGGTGCCAGCCACGATCCCCTCACCGAATCTCGGAATTCAGTCGTCCAGACGAAGAACCGAGATGAAGGCTTCCTGGGGAACCTCGACACGCCCAATCGACTTCATCTTCCGCTTACCCTCCTTTTGTTTCTCTAATAGCTTGCGCTTCCGGGTAATGTCGCCACCGTAGAGTTTCTCGGTCACATCCTTGCGGAATGCCCTAACAGTTTCCCTCGCGATGATCCGGCCACCTATCGCCGCCTGGATTGGAACCTCAAACTGCTGGCGTGGAATGAGTTCTCTCAACTTTGCCACCATCCGACGCCCGTAAGAGTAGGAGGCGTCACGATGCACGATCATCGAGAAGGCATCAACGGCCTCACCGTGCAGCAAGATATCGACGCGTACAAGGTCAGACGCCCTGTAGTCCTCTGGCTCATAGTCGAGGCTGGCATACCCCTGCGTGCGACTCTTCAACTGGTCGAAGAAGTCGATGACGACCTCGGCGAGTGGCAGATGGTACTTCAATTCGACCCTTTCTGGCGACAGGTAGGTGAGGGCCTCCATCTCTCCTCTCCTCTCCTGACACAGGTCCATGAGTGTTCCGGTGTAGTACGTGGGGGCGATGATCACCGCCAGAAGCCATGGCTCTTCAATCAGTTGGATCTCGCCACCGGGTGGAAGGTCGCAGGGGTTGTCGATCGGTTGCCATTCACCGTCTACCCCCGTCACCAAATACTCGACAGAGGGTGCTGTCGTGATGAGACTAAGGTCAAACTCACGTTCTAGACGCTCCCTAACTATCTCCATGTGGAGAAGACCAAGAAACCCACACCTGAAACCAAATCCCAAAGCTCCTGACGTTTCCGGTTCATAGGTAAAACTGGAATCGTTAAGGCGCAGCTTTTCAAGGGCTTCCCTGAGGTCGCTGAACTCGTCCCCGTCAATCGGATAGAGGCCTGAAAACACCATCGGTTGCGGTTCCCGGTAACCCTCAAGGGGCTCACTCGAGCCGTTGCGGCTAGTTGTGATCGTTTCACCGGAGCGTGCCTCGCCAACATCCTTCACTCCGGCTATCAGGTATCCGACCTCGCCAGGCCCCAACTCGTCAACCACCACTAGGTCTGGGCACCTAACTCCGACCTCGTCGACATCGTGAACAGCGCCCGCTTGCATGAACCTGACAGTGTCATCACTTCGGAGGCGACCATTCATGACTCTGATCGATGAAACCACGCCGCGGTACTGGTCAAAGTGGCTGTCGTATACAAGCGCCTGCAACGGTGCCTCGCTTTCACCGACAGGAGGCGGTGTTCTCTCAACGACGGCGTCCATCAGTTCGGTTATCCCGTCACCTGTCTTCGCACTGACTCGGATGATCTCGCTGGTCGGAATACCGAGAACCTGTTCGATCTCGGTTGCATACCTATCTGGATCAGCGGCAGGTAGATCGATCTTGTTTAAGACCGCGACAATTTCGAGGTCGTTCTCCATTGCCAGATAGCAGTTGGCCAGGGTCTGTGCTTCGATCCCTTGGGCGGCATCCACCACAAGGATGACTCCCTCGCAAGCTGCTAAGGAACGGCTCACCTCGTAGCCGAAGTCCACATGCCCAGGAGTATCGATCAGGTTAATTACAGCATCTCTCCATTCCAAGCGGACGCTTTGAAGCTTGATAGTTATCCCTCGTTCCCGTTCAATTTCCATGGAGTCGAGGTATTGGTTGCGCATTTCACGCGGATCTACTGCCCCACAGATCTCGAGCATCCGGTCGGCCAGCGTGGACTTGCCGTGGTCGATGTGGGCGATGATCGATGTATTACGTAACCGCGTGAGTTCCATGCGCGGCTGACGGTAGCGCCGCTCCTGATCAGGATGACGCCAACAGGCGGGATCCTTGGAGCTGAACGCTACGCTTGACGGCTGCCCTGACAGAACTTGTGGGTGATTTACCTGCAGTCGAGTCCTGAATCAATCCCCCCGATAGCACCTATCGGGCTATAGAACGAGGTGTGCGCCCCAGTGGCCAACATCAAGAGTCAGATCAAGCGGAACCGTCAAAACGAAAAGCGACGCGTCCGGAACCGCTCCGTACGTGCTGAGCTCCGCACTCGCATCAAGAATGTCCTTACGGCGGCTGACGAGGGAGGCGCCTCTGCTTCCGACACCGCCGAGGCAATGAAGATGATCGACAAGGCCGCGGCTAAAGGCATCATTCACACCAATACTGCATCACGTCGCAAGTCGAGGCTTCAGAAGCGACTCAACGCCGCCCGTTGATCTTCTGGTCCCGTCAACGGCGGGCCAGTGAAGCCAGCCGGGCCACCAGTACCTCTGCCACTAACTCGGGCGGCCATGCGCTGCGACCCCGCAGGTCCAGGTCGGCATCACCCAGCAACTGAATCGCTCTCGCAATTCGCTCTGAACCTAAGCGCTTGCTGGTAACCATGGCCTTCTTCGCCGGATAGGGCTTGATGCCGAGAATGGCTGCAACTGAATTCTCCCCATCGAGACTTGCACCATCAAGCCTCAACAACCTCGCGTAGTGACCGTGTAGTGCAGCCAGGACTCCGAGGGGATGACGGTCGCCGGCACCTAGGGTGCGGTGGAGCCTGTCGATTGCCGCCGAAATATCACCAGAGTCAATGGCGTCGGTCAGATCCCACGGGGTGACTCCTCCTGCATCACCCAGATATGGGCCTACGTCGGCCGCTCCGAGGTCAGACCCTGGTCCGAAGACACTGGCCAGAGTGGAGAGGAGGCCTATGACTCTCGCTCTGTCTTCCCCGATTCTTTCGACCACCAGTTCCCGGCTACGGGCATCCAGGTTCACATCAGCGTCGGCGATCTGTTCGGCAACCCACCGATCTGCATCACGGCCCCTACCGACCGAGCACTTCAGCACCTCGCCACCTGCGCTAGAGATCGCCTCGAGCAGTGTCTTCGGAACCGATCCGAGGCGCTGTTGAACAGGACTGATGCCTTTTTCCCAAACGAGTATCAGCGTCGTCGTGTCTAGGGGTGCCGAAAGGTATTCGACCAGGCCAGCCACATCAGCAGTCCGTCCAAAACGGCCGACACTCCTCCCGACCACCACTCGCCTATTTGTCAACAACGGTGGCGTTTGGGCCGCATCAACCAATGGCGATATGTCGAACTCTCCATCAATCTTGTAGTTCTCCTCAGTCAGTTCTTCGAGGCAAAGGGTCTTCTCCTCGGTGCCGAGGGCCTCCTTTATCGCCTTGCGAAGTGCTTCATCGACCAAGGTGTCATCACCTGATACCAGCAAGACCTGAAACCCGCTCATGGCAGAACCCCGGTACGGCTCTCAAGGAGGACTGACATGAGATCGGCCACTCGACGGGCTTCAAGCACATCGTGAACACGTAATAACCGGCAACCCAATCCAACTCCGAGCGCATGAGCAGCCCAAGTTGCCTGTGCCCGCTCATGCACATCGGCGTCTACCAGTTCACCAAGAAATCTCTTGTTGGACGCCGAAAGTAGGAGCGGGTAGCCGAGTCCGGCGAGCTGGTCAGATGCGCGAAGCAGGGATGCGGACATTGAGGGTGTCTTGCCAAGGTCTAGGCCTGCATCGATGATTATCCGATTCCGCGGTATTCCTGCCCTCTCTGCCCAAGCTGCCCTGGTACTCAAGAAGGTGTCAATCTCGCTCAGAAGATCCCCATAAACGGGTGACGGGTCGGGGATTCTGGGCCCAAGTCTGATGTGGGTGGCAATCACGGCAGCCTCGTGGGCAACACACGCAGGGAGATAGGTTGGATCGGCGAAGCCGCTGATGTCATTACCAATGCTGGCTCCAGCTTCGAACGCTGCAGCTGCCACCTCACCCCTGAAGGTGTCTACAGCTATCGGAACCTCGAAGCGGTCACTAAGGACCGCTACGGCTTCGCTAGTGCGTGCGAGTTCTTCGACAAGGGTCACTTCCGGACCCGGACCAGCCCTGACCCCGCCGACATCGAGAACATCAGCACCTTCAACTATGTGCCTCTCAGCTTGGTTCAAGAAATCGTCAAAGCTCCAGAAACGGCCGTTGTCAAAAAATGAGTCTGGAGTCCGGTTCAGGATTCCCATCACGAGGATCCGGTTTGAAATGTCTCTTACATTTCCTGCGCCCAGTTCCACGATCACCAGACCGACGGTACACGCCGCGCTAGATGCGATGGTGTGCCTCGATCTGGAACCGGCTGGCCGCCCAACAGCGGCGGACTTCAACTTCAGTAAAGGATCGACGCTAGGCGACGACGCCAGGTAGTGGCGCGTTCGTCATCAGGCCCCATGACCTCCAACAGATCTACGAATCGGCTCCGTGCATCCTCGTCGCTACTCACTAGCGCAAGGAGTTCGCCAAGCGTGGCCTCGATGTCCTCAACAGCTTCTACGCGTGCCAGAGCTGCCAGTCGACGCGTCTCAGGAGACTCTGGTATCCCTGCGATGAGCCCAATGGCCTCATCGCTATCACCGTCTGTGTCGCGCTCGATCAGGAGCGACGCCAGCGCGCAGACCACTGTGTGGTTATCAGGTTCAATTTCCAGGGCCTGTCGAAGGGAGGACTCGTCACCGGCACCCAAGAGGACCTCAACAGCACTCGGCTCGGTGTCAGTGATCAGATCATTCACAAATGAGCGAACGGCCTCCTCTCCTTGTGCCCCAACGAAGTTGCCGACCACCTGACCGTCGCGAATGCCATAGACAGCTGGAATCGACTGAACCTGAAAACTCTTTGCGATCTCAGGGTTGGCATCGACGTCTACCTTCGCTAGATCAACCCGACCTCCTGTTTCGGCTACGACTTTTTCGATAATCGGTGTCAGGGAGCGACAGGGTCCGCACCAGTCGGCCCAGAGGTCGACGACGACAGGTACCTGAGAAGAACGCTCTAGGACCTGTGTCTGAAAAGTTGAGTCTGTAACATCCACGCTCTCAGGGTAGGGAGGCCCACCAAAGCCTCCACTAGGTTTGCGGTGATGAGTGACGTACCGGGTATCAATCACGCCAACGTCAGCCGCTGGCTCTCGCCGCTGATCGGCGGGATCGATGGAACCCTTACCTTTTCAAAAATTGCCGGAGGTCATTCGAACCTCACATTCACGGTCAGCGACAATTCGGAACGCCAATGGGTACTTCGACGTCCACCTCTTGGGAATGTGCTCGCGACTGCACATGACATGGCGAGAGAACACAGGGTCATCAGTGCCCTTGCCGACAGCGGCGTACCAGTACCCGGGACTATCGGCATGTGTGCTGATGCCATGGTGAACGATGCCCCCTTCTATGTCATGGAGTTCGTTGATGGATCAGTAGTCAGGACCATCGATGACGCACTCGGACATCCTGTAGAACTACGACGTCAAATGGGACGTTCCCTAGTTGGGGTACTGGCATCCATCCACGAGGTCGATGTAGATGCTGTAGGCCTGGCTGATCTTGGCCGCAAGGAGGGATATATCGAACGGCAACTCAAGAGGTGGAGGACACAGTTTGTCCAGTCTGCTGGCCGCCACGTTCCGTACGTTCTTGAGGTTCATGACAAGCTTGCCGCAAGGGTCCCTGAACAGCAGGGAGTGGGTATCGTCCACGGCGATTACAGGATCGATAATACGATCATGGGTTCTGATGGCCGTGTTGCAGCGGTGCTGGACTGGGAACTATGCACCCTCGGAGATGTCCTCGCCGACGTAGCAGGAATTATCGCCTACTCCGATGAGCGTGCCTCCAGCGGTGTACCCCTGCCAATGTCAGCAGAGGGTTTCCCATCCCCGAACGAGGTGAGAGACCTCTACGAAGAGTCCGGCTCGCGCAGCCTCGTCAACCTTGACTTCTACATTGCATTCGCATACTGGCGGACTGCTTGCATAATTGAGGGTGTGTACACCCGTTATGCCGCCGGAGCTATGGGAGCCGACGCTGATCCTGACGCCATCGAAGCGTTCGGACAACGGGCAGTAGTCCTAGCAGACCTGGCACGTGAGGCAGCATCCCGCCTACCCGGTACAGAATCATGCTGAGAGACCTATGACCGACCCCTCACCCCTCCTCGAGGTCATCGAATACCCTGACCTCCATAGACCCGTCTTGTTGATGGCCATGCATGGCTGGGTTGATGCAGGTGGGGTGGCCTCAGCGTGCCGTGAGGCCATTCGATCTGACACTGATGACTGCCTAGTTGCCAGGTTTGACTCTGACAGACTCCTTGACCACAGGTCGCGCAGACCCACTGTCAACCTCGTCGACGGTGTCAACAAGAGCATTGACTGGCCTTCTATCGAGGTCCATCACCTGAAACGTGGGGGCAAGAGCGACCTTCTCCTCCTGGAGGGCCCCGAGCCGGACCACGAGTGGCGTGCCTTTACCACCGCCGTGTTGGAACTCTGCGCTTCACTTGGTGTGCGGATGGTCATCGGCCTCGGCGCATACCCGGCCGCTGTTCCTCACACTCGACCAACGCGCCTCTCCTGCACCGCCGGTTCTGAGGAGTTGACACGAGAGTTGGATTTTGTCACCTCGACCCTCTCGGTACCCGCTGGTGTGCAAGCTGTTATCGAAGCTGGGGCTGCCGCAGCCGGAATACAGGCCGTGGGGATCTGGGCCCAGGTCCCGCATTATCTGGCCGCAGCCTCCTATCCACCTGCTTCCCTCGCCCTTCTGGATGCCTTTGGGTCGCTATCGGGGAGCAACTTCGACACTGGGCCTCTTCCTGAGATGGCGCTCGCCACACGTTCCCGCCTTGACGAGTTGGTAGCTCAGAACCCTGAGCATGTAACGATGCTGGAACAACTAGAGGTCGCTTATGACGACCTCCATGACCTCGCAGGCCGCCTGCCGACAGGTGAGGACCTGGCTGCGGAACTGGAACGATTCCTACGCTCACGCGAAGCCTGAAGTACAAACTCAGATGACCAGGTTCACCAGAGTCGGGGGCCTGACTATCACCTTCACAGGAATGTCTCCTGCCAAGAACTCGATGATTCGCTCAGATGCCAACGCCATCGCTTCAGCAGCGTCGGCTCCGATATCGGACTGAACCTCGATTCGGTCCCGAACCTTGCCGTTCACCTGCACGACCATTGTCACCATGTCGTCTTGGAGTTTTGCCGGATCGGCCTCAGGCCAGGGCTCGGTGTGGATGTGTCCACCGTTTCGACCTTCCCAGAGTTCTGCACATAGGTGAGGGGCTGCGGGTGCCATTACCAGGAGAAGGGTGTTGACGGCGCTGTTGAGGGTGTCAGCATGGGGGCCATCGTCTGACTGGATCCAGCGGTAGAGGGTGTTGGTGAACTCCATAAAGCCTGCAACGGCGGTGTTGTAAGACCACCGGTCGTACTCGCGGGTGACCCTATTGACGAGACGATGGGTGGCCCGATCCACCTCCTCGTCGATTGCTGTCAGTGGCCCACTACGCGCTCCAGCCGTAAGTGAACCGCCGGGGACACCGAGTCGCCAAACTCTGTGAAGGAACTTGGAGCAGCCATCAATCCCGAAGTCCTCCCAATCTACGTCTTCCTGTGGTGGCTTTACCTGAAGGTGTGCCAGGCGCAGGGCATCAGCCCCCTGGAAGTCCAGGATCTCCTCGGGGGCAACTAGGTTCCCCTTCGACTTTGACATCTTGGCCCCACCTAGGCGAATCATTCCCTGTGTGAAGAGTCGGCGGAAGGGCTCACGAATGCCTTTTGGTGCCACCCCAAGATCGGATAATGCCTTGGTGAAGAAGCGGGCGTACATGAGATGGAGGATCGCGTGCTCGACACCCCCTATGTACTGATCTACAGGCATCCAACGCTCGACTGCGGTGGCCGAAAACGGAGCAGTGTCACACCACGGGTCGGCGAAGCGCAGGAAGTACCAAGAGGAATCTACGAAGGTGTCCATGGTGTCGGTCTCACGGCGGGCCAGACCTCCACAATCGGGACAGGTGGCGGCCAAGAACCCCTCGTGGGTAGTGAGTGGCGACTGGCCAGTCGGCATGAACTCGACGTCATCTGGCAGGTCGACCGGCAAGTCGGCTTCGGGGACGGGCTTTTCACCACACACGTCGCAGTAGACGATTGGAATCGGGCATCCCCAGTAACGCTGTCGTGAAAGTAGCCAGTCGCGGAGTCTGAAGTTGACGGTTCTCTGCCCCAAGCCCTCCGACTCAAGCCAGTCGATGGCTGCAGCCTTGGCCTGAAGCATTTCCATTCCGTCAAGAAAACCACTGTTAATGGCAAGACCTTCGCCTGTGTAGGCCTCACCATCGAAATCGGCAGGAGGCTGGACGGTTCGTACGATGGCGCAGTCGTGAGCCATAGCGAAGTCCCAGTCGCGCTGATCCTCACCGGGAACGGCCATAATCGCTCCGGTCCCGTAGGTCATGAGCACATAGTCAGCTAAGAACAAAGGTATCGACTTCCCATTGAAGGGATTGATGACGTAGCACCCGGTCGCAACGCCCCGCTTGTCGAGGTTGCCCGCATTCGAGAGCCTGTCGATTTCAGAGAGGTCCATCACGGACTTCTGGAAGGCCTCGACGGCATCGCTCTGTTCGTCAGTGGTCAGTTCCCCGACCCGCGGGTGCTCAGGCGACATAACAGCAAACGTGATACCGAAACTGGTGTCAGGACGGGTCGTGTAAACCATCAACGGTTCTGAATCGGATCGAAGATTCCCTTCAGAATCAGCTATCGGCAGGCCAAACTGTGCACCCTCTGAGCGGCCAATCCAATGACGCTGCATGATCTTGACTTTCTCTGGCCAGTCCAGGGGCTCAAGGCCGTCTAGCAGTTCCTGGGCGTAAGCGGTTATGCGGTAGAACCACTGCTCCATGTTCCGCCGCTCGACCAGGTCACCTGATCGTTCACAAGTTCCGTCGGGAAGAACTTGCTCATTGGCGAGCACGGTCTTACAACCCGGGCACCAGTTAACGGGTGCTTCATTCCGATAAACGAGGCCTGCTTCATAGAACTTCAAAAAGATCCACTGAGTCCACCTGATGTAGTCAGGGTCGTGGCTCCTCACAACCCGACGCCAGTCGTACGCGGCGCCGATGCGTCGGAGCGAATCTGAGAGAGCTTCAACATTCGCTTCTGTGTTGACACGCGGATGGGTGCCAGTCTTGATGGCAGCATTTTCCGCCGGTAGGCCGAATGAGTCGAATCCGATTGGTGAGAGCACCCCATCGCCTCGCATGGTGCGGTAGCGGACCAACAGGTCACCCATCGTGTAGTTGCGGACATGCCCCATATGCGCTGGACCGCTGGGGTACGGGTACATAGAGAGTACGTAGAAGGGTGGTCGGGGATCGTCGTTGTCGACCACGTAGGTTCCCTCGTCACTCCAACGCTGCTGCCAACGTTTTTCGATCGACTGAGGGTCATAGTGTTCAGGCATCGCAGCGAGGCTAGCGACGGGCCGAGCCGGCGGCCCGCATCTACGCCACAGGAGTGTTCAAATCCGCTGTCCTCGCCCCGTTGGCCGAGAAGAGCGCGCTGCTACGCTTTCGGCGACCTCGGGGCTATAGCTCAGTTGGCAGAGCGCCTCCATGGCATGGAGGAGGTCGAGGGTTCAATTCCCTCTAGCTCCACAAGGTTACTACTCGCCTTTGGCGATACTCAGGGAGTCAGGGCAGGTCTGGGACAGTCGGCCCAGAGTCGTTCTAGGTCGTAGAAGGAGCGCTGTTCGTCGGTAAACACATGGACCATGAAGCTGCCGTAGTCCATTAGTACCCATTCGTTGTAGTTGGATCCCTCGATACCTACGGGCTTTATGTCCGCTCCGAGAGTCAACCTATTCTCTATCGCGTCGACGATGGCACGGACCTGGCGGCTAGTTGATCCGGATGTGACTACGAAATAGTCGGTCACGGCCATGATTTTCCCAACGTCAATAATCACAACATCGTGGCCAAGCTTGTCAGAAGCTGCACTGGCAACCATGCGGGCCAACCCGAGGTAGCTGGTTGTCGCCGTGGTTTCTTCCCTAATCAAGGGGGTGTTCCAGTTCACTTGGTGGCAATACTACCCAGCCCTATCCGTGAAGTCAGCACCGAGCACGACCGTCAGGTCAGCAGCAGGGCTTACTGCTTCGTCAAGGATTACGCCAGCATCAATCGCTGCAGCGAGTGTCGCCGCCGCCTTCTCCATTTCCGGATCTCTGTAGACAACGCGGGTCTGGATTACGTTGAAGTTCCTGAAGTTACCGACCACCGCGATGTCGACTCCCGTGGCCCTAACGACCTGCCGGGCATAGGCATCGATGCTGAAATCGCCTGTTCCATTGAGGAGGCGCACCGTCGGGCCAGATCCACTCTCAGGTGGAATCGGAAACGGGAACATCGCATCTGTCGCCTGTTGCAGCGCTGCGGGGTCGGCAGTCATTGAGTCTTCAGACGGGATCCAGGGCGATGTCTCTACTCGTGTTTCACCTCGAGCAAGAGTTTCAACCAACCTTGCCAACTCCGTGTCGATATCGCCGAGGTTCGCTGCAAGGCCAGAGTCCATGGCTAAGGCTGACAGCCATAACTCCCAGAACGTGGCCTGTCGATCTAGCCTCTCACTGGGGCCGTCCTGCTCCGGCAGCGCCAGTAGCTCCGCACCCCCTGGAAGATCTACCCACTGGGTCGGAGTGAGAACTTTTGCCCCTGTGAACTCACTTCCCATCAAAGAACCCAAAAAAGCGCGACCTTCATCGATCCCGCCTTTCGCGTGGAGGTCGGCGAGGTTGCAATCAAAGCCGCAGTTATTAACCTCCAACTCTGGTGGAACCATGAGCGCAGTTCCACCTCCTGAGGCCCTATCCGCGACTGCCAGCATCGCCATCCCCATCAGATTGGCGTCTTCATCCTCGGTCGCCACCAGCATCGACCATGTCTGCTCCACGAATGCTTCGAAGCCGGGTGCTGAAGGATCTGTTACCGCTTCCCGACTTTGACCCTCCTCGCTGTTCAGGACAGTCCGGAGGCCGTCCAACATCAGTACCCCCGACCAGATGACAGCGACGATGAAGACAACGGGGAACCCCCAGCGCCATAGCGTTGTGCCAAGGCAGGAAGCGCTGTGCTTCTGAGCCCGTTGGCCTCCGTCCAGTGGGTCCTCCCCAGCTAAATCAGGACCAGTTGGCAACGACCTGCTGAGATCTCCCGGGAGATGATCCTTGCCTCTCACCTCTCGGCCCCATAGAGACTGTGTCGCTTGATCAGTTCGGCTACCCCGGCAGGCACCTGGTCGGCAATGGGTTCACCCGATCGAACTTGAGCTCGGAGCTCTATAGCTGACATTTCCAATAAGGGCGCCTCAAGCAACTCATAGTCCCATCCGTCCGGAGGGCGCCCACCGTCGTGACCAGGTCGGTCCATAACGACAATCGTTGCATGCTTTCGGACCTCCTCGGGTCGAATCCAGCTGTCTAGGGCCGACGCCACGTCACTTCCAATGAGCAGGAATAGGTCGGCTCCCGGGTAGCGGTCATGGAGTTCATACAGAGTGTCTGCCGTGTAGGTGGGCCCGCCCCGCTGCATCTCCAGGTCGTCTGCCAAGAGACCCTCAATTGTTTCGACCGCTGCTTCAACCATCGCTAGCCGAATCCCAACCTCTGTAAGCCCTGACTCACGTATCCCGCCGACTCCAGTTTTTTGCCATGGGTCATTTGCGACCGTGAACACTACGAGGTCTAAGTTCAAGCGGTCACGTGCCTGACAAGCTGCCAGGACATGTCCATTGTGCGGTGGATCAAAGGTTCCGCCGAGGACGCCAATCCGGCGGGGGTTGATGTCGGACACGTTGATGAAACTATCGGCTGGACCAAACCACCGGTTGACACCTGTCTGAGCTACAGCTATCGGCCCCTAGATGCTCCCGAGAGGACATAAAGCCCCCGTATGACATATGTCATGAAATTGCCTCTTCACACAGGGCTCTAGTTGTGCAATAATGGAGCTCAGACGAGGACACCGAAACAAGCATCTGCGCGGCCTACCCTCCGTTCCCCTGCAAAATTAGTGATGTGGCGCCGCGCGGCGACGTCAGGTCCGAAGGACATGAGAGTGAACCATGAGTGATTCAGTTGGTCAGTACTTGAACGAGATCGGGATGGTACCCCTCCTCAACGCCCAAGAGGAGCGTGAACTATCCCAGACAATTGAAGCCGGGACAGCCGCACGAGCAAAGAAAGAAGAGGGTGAGACAGGTCGTGAGTTGGACCGTGCCATCCGCCTTGCTGCACGTGCCAAGGACCGCTTTATCCGCTCCAACCTGCGCCTTGTAGTGAGCGTGGCCCGCCGCTATCCCTTGCCTCCCGGCATGGAACTCCTTGACCTCATTCAGGAGGGCAACCTAGGTCTCGAACACGCCGTCGACAAGTTCGATTGGCGCAAGGGATTCAAGTTCTCGACTTACGCGACCTTCTGGATCCGCCAGGCGATCGGCCGTGCCCTCGACCAGAAAGCCAGTTTGGTACGCCTGCCTGGTGACCGTTCAGCAAGCCTCAGGGCAGCCCTGCGCAACGTGTCCGGAAATGGTGATGAACTGGATGAAGAGCATGCCCGCCTCCACCGTCTAACTACCCCCACCTCCCTGGACCGCACCATCGGTGACGATGACAGCAATGAGTTGGTTGACCTGCTTCCTGACTCCAAGCCGGGCCCCGAGCACGAGGTCATGGCGATGGCCGAGAATGAAATGGCTACTCAGTTGCTCGATGTGCTTGACAAGCGTGCCCGCTATGCCGTTGAGCAACGCTTCGGTATCGGGGATGGACGCAAGCGCAGTTACCGCGAAGTCGGCGAGGAGCTAGGTGTGACTGCCGAAGCAGCACGGCGCCTCGTGAAGCGCGCTGTCAACACCGTCCGTGACCGCGCCACCGAGGTAATTGACGCAGCCTGAGTCCACGGGTGCTCAATCGCTCTTGACTGCGATAATCACCATGGTCGTCGCCAGCGGCTACTCATAGGCTCTACGACGTGGACTCCACCGATACCACCACTCCTGCAAGGCCATCTGGACCCAGTGACCAGTGGACCCCCACGTCCTGGCGTGGATACAAGGCTCATCAGCAGCCGGAATGGCCAGATGCTGATGCCCACCAAGCAGTTGTTGACCAACTGGCAACAATGCCTCCGCTGGTATTCGCTGGTGAATCTCGGGAGCTGACCGACGAGTTGGCAGCTGTCGCCTGTGGCAAAGCCTTCCTTCTCCAGGCTGGAGACTGTGCTGAGTCCTTTGACACCTCTGCGGACTCCATCCGCGACCGTCTCCGGGTGATCCTCCAGATGGCTGTTGTGCTCACTTACTACACCGGTGTTCCAGTGGTGAAAGTGGGTCGGATAGCTGGGCAGTTCGCCAAACCTCGCACTAGCGACACCGAAACCGTGGATGGGCTGGAACTGCCTTCCTTTCGAGGTCACATTATTAATGACATTGGCTTTTCCCAGAGTGAACGCCTCCCGGATCCAAAACGGTTAATAACCGCCTACAACCGAGCTGCGGCAACCCTGAATCTGCTCCGAGCGTTCACAAAGGGTGGTTTCGCCTCCCTGTCAAGCGTTCACCAGTGGAATAGGGAATTCGTGGCAGACAGCCCCGCAGGCCAGCGCTACGAGGCGATGGCCGATGAGATAGACAGGGCCGTCCAGTTCATGGAGGCCTGCGGAATAACCGGAGAAACACTCTCAGACTTAAGACAGGTTGACTTTTATACGAGCCATGAGGCACTCCTCCTCGGCTATGAAGAAGCCCTCACCCGCCAAGACTCCCTAACCGGGGGCTGGTATGACTGCTCTGCACACATGCTTTGGATCGGTGATCGCACCCGTCAGCTGGATGGAGCTCATGTTGAGTTCTTGAGGGGAGTCAACAACCCTATTGGCTGCAAGATAGGTCCCAGTGCCACATCAGATGAACTGCTGGCATTGTGTGAAACTCTGGATCCCAACAGGCAGCCGGGACGCCTCACGTTCGTCACCCGCATGGGAGCGAACAAAGTAGTTGACTTGCTTCCTCCTCTGCTGTCAGCGGTTTCTGATTCTGGCCACCAACCGGTCTGGGCCTGTGATCCGATGCACGGAAACACATTTACCGCTGATGATGGGCACAAAACCCGCCACTTTGACGACGTGTTGGCCGAGGTGTCAGGATTCTTTGCCGCCCATCGCTTCGCCGGCACCAACCCCGGTGGAGTCCACCTGGAGTTGACCGGTGATGATGTCACCGAGTGTCTTGGAGGCGGTGCCGAGGTAGTTACTGAAGATCTTTCCAGCCGCTACGAGACTATGTGCGATCCTCGTCTGAACGGCAGCCAGAGCATCGATCTGGCATTCAGGCTGGCAGAACTGCTACGCGACCCACCCGGCGGTGGGGCCTAAGTCGCCTCAGACCAACTTCTCCACAAAGGCCTCCAATTGTCGGAGGTTGCGAACCTCAAATGTGGCCTCACAATGAGTCGAGTACTCCCCCACTATCGAATCGCCGGTGTCCCAATAGGCACGTGGTTCTGGATTCAGCCAATAGACCTTTCGGGCCTTGTGCTGCATCTCCTTGAGGATCCAGGACTGTGAGGCATGGTAGTTGTTGCGTGCATCACCCAAGATCATAACTGTCGTTTTTGGCCCAACGTCACGCCCGAAGCGTTCCCAGAACACCCCAAAAGCGTGTCCGTAGTCAGAGTGGCCATCCACCCACACGACATCAGCTTCCGTATTGACACGGTGCACAGCTTCACCGATCTCCTCAACGCCTTCAAAAAAGTTCGTCACTTCATCGAGACCATCGATAAAAACGAAAGAGCGGACTTTCGAGAACTGACCACTAATTGCATAAACAAGGTGCAGCGTGAACCTGGCAAAGGCCGCCACAGATCCGGAGATATCGGCCACGACCATGATTTCGGGCTTTGCAGGCTTCGGGAACCTGAACTTGGGTTCGGCAGGAACTCCCCCGTAACTGAGCGAATGACGAATTGTGTTGCGGAAGTCCAGTGGACCCTTACGACCATGGCGCCGCTTGCGTGCGAGGCGCACGGCCAACTTACGGGTGAGCGGATGGATCGCCTTTCTAAGGTCGGCCATCTCCTCCCGTGAGGCATGCATAAAGTCGACATCTTCAGGCAGAGGCTTGCGCAGAGTCCGAGCCATGGCCTCTGCACCCCTGTCGGCCACCAGGCGTCGCCTTATCTCGGCTTCTATCTCCTGTTTGAGTTGTTCGATGCGATCGCTGAACTCATCTCGTTCGAGGCGTTCCTCAAGCGAGGTGAGTTCCTGTGGCGCCTCTTCTCGAGCGGCCTCCATAAGATTCTCAAGCATTCCGTCAAGGTCTAGGTTCCGGAGTGTTCTGTAGAGGTAGTAGGTCCCGCCGACTGGGCGACCTGGTTCCATGCCCGCATAGCGGATGACTGCCTGGCGAGCGAGAGCCCTCAGCATCGCCTGATCTCCGTTCATGAGGGCCTTCATGAGCATCTCTGCAAGTTGTTCAGGACTAAGACCTGACATTGCCCCACCACCGCCCTGTGGTACACCTTCCTTCGGGGTTTCCGACTCGTCTTCTTGTCCTTCCTCACCGTCCGGCCCATTAAGTGAGTACTCCTCACCCCTCATAGAGAAATAGACCTCAAACACCACCTCAAAGGTCCGCCAATGCGCGTGGTTCTTCACCAGCGTTGCGCCAAGCGCGTACTTGAAGGCATCGCGGTCTTGGATCGGTATATGGGTTACAGCCTCCATAGCGTCCAGGTTCTCGGTGAGACTCACCGGAAGGCCTGCCTGGCGCAGCTCAACGATGAACTCAGAGAGCAGGTCTAGGAGCGGTGTGCCCTGCCAGCTGCTTTCGGGTGGTTGGCTCGGCTGTTTGGTAACGGTCATCAATGGGTCCGAGGGAGAACTCAGGTGCCATCGTCGATCAGGTCATCAGGCCGATCGGCGAACTCCTTTACCGCCTTTTCGATATCTGTACGGTACTTGAGGAGGATGTTGACAGTGTCGGTCGCCGCCTGGGCGTCAACCTTGTTGATTCCGAGAAGCACAAGAGTTCTGGCCCAGTCGAGCGTCTCTGACACTGATGGGCTCTTCTTGAGGTCCAGTTGACGAATGGAGCGTACAATTCGAGCAACCTGGTCAGCCAGGTTTGCATCAACTCCCGGAACCTTGGCCATTACAATTTCACGCTCGCGCTCAAGGTCCGGATAGTCGATGTAGAGATAGAGGCACCGGCGCTTGAGGGCCTCAGAGAGCTCACGCGTAGCGTTGGAGGTCAGCAGCACGAGCGGCACCTGGGTCGCCACTACCGTTCCAAGTTCTGGAATTGACACCTGGTACTCAGAGAGGATCTCCAAGAGCAAAGCCTCGGTTTCAACCTCCAGTCGATCCACTTCATCAACGAGCAATAGGACCCTGTCTTCAGCGCGGATGGCCTCAAGAAGGGGTCTCGTAAGAAGGAATTCCTCGGAGAAAAGATCATCTTCGATCTCAGACCAAACACTGCGTCTGCGACTGGCCTGGATTCGAAGCAACTGTTTCTTATAGTTCCACTCGTAAAGAGCCTTGGACTCATCAAGACCCTCGTAGCACTGGAGGCGAATGAGCCGGGCAGCGGTGATCTCAGCCACACTCTGGGCCAACTGTGTTTTGCCGGTTCCGGCGGGTCCTTCGATGAGGACAGGCTTACCAAGGCGATCGGCCAAGTAGACGATACTGGCTATCCCGTCGTC
>PBSS01000024.1 GCA_002726315.1 Acidimicrobiaceae bacterium | reverse complement strand
GCTGTCTCCACCGCTTCTGTTGCCGGGTTGCGGTGGACCGACCCCGCGTACCGTTGCCGGTCGCAGTGACTCTCAACTACCTGACCAGGTCAGGCGGCGAGAGCGAGATCGTCCGTATTGGCGTCTCTTTGGTTGCCCCGTTTAGGGAGTCTGGGCAACTCCGGTCGCACGGCACGCCCACTGCCATCGGCGTCGAAACCGATCAGCCCCGTGGTGTGTGCAACAGCCTGTTTGGGTTGTAGCTGTGTGCAGAAAGATGTTCAGTTGTCAAGGTCCGTGTGCCAAGGCTACCGGTGGGCACTGCAGGCCACCCATAGAAGTGTGTGCAAGCCCTGCTGAGTAGGTAAGAATCTGGTGATGGAAGAAGGTCGGGCAGCCTCGTTCTCATTTATTCCATCTGTAGACGTACCTCCGGTGGTTGAACGGGCGGAGGGGTGCACCCTTTGGTTCGCAGGTGGACGCGAGGTTATTGATGCCGGTGGTGGGGCCGTCGCGGTCAACATTGGCCACGGTAGAGCAGAGGTGGCACAAGCCATTGCTCAGGCCACTCAAAGGGTCTCGTATGTGATCCCTCCTTGGGTGACTGAGGAGCGCGTTGCCCTTGTAGAGGCCCTGAGGGAGCGTTGGTTGCCGCCGGAACTCAGCCAGGTAGCCCTTGTAAGCGGTGGTTCGGAGTCGGTCGACTCGGCTATCCGTCTAGCTGTGAGCCATCACACCTCAGCAGGTAGGCCCAACCGTTGGAAAGTCATTGGGCGGGAGACTTCCTATCACGGCACCACCATGACGACCCTTTCGGTGGGAGGACACCGGTCGCGACGTCGAGGATTCGAGCACATCCTTACCGATTTTCCCAAAATGCCGGTGTTCGATGCTGAGGGTCTAGAGAAGATCATTGAGTCAGAGAATCCCGAGACGATTGCAGCGGTGATTGCGGAGCCTGTAATCGGTGCGGCTGCAGGTGCCCTCATTCCCCCCGACGACTGGTGGAGCGACGTTCGAGAACTATGTGATTCCAACGGGATCCTCCTCATTGCAGACGAGGTGATGACTGGTTTTGGCCGCACTGGAAAGAAATTCGGAGTCGACCACTGGAATGTTGTTCCTGACATCATGGTCGGTGGTAAGGGTCTCTCCGGCGGTTATGCGCCTCTTGGGGGTGTGTTCGCCTCGGAGAAGGTGGTGTCACCGATTGCCAAAGGTGGTTCGGGAATGATGTTCTTCACCTTTTCGGCACACTCTGGTTCATGTGCTGCCGGGGTGGCTGCCCTGAAGGTTCTAGAGGATGAGGACCTCGTGTCAGCGAGTGCTTCCAAGGGCGAGGAATTCCTGACGTTACTCAGCTCCCTCGAAGACCATGTGCACGTGCGTGAGGTGCGTGGTCTGGGCTTGATGATTGGGATTGAGTTGGTTGACGATAAGGAATCTGGCAGGCCTTTCAATCCCAGTACTGGCATAGCCAGCCAAGTTGTAGCCGAGGCGCTTCGACGAGGCGTATGGGTCTATCCGGCGGGCGATGGCAATGCCCCCGATGCACTCCTCGTTGGCCCCCCGTTCACGATCACCACATCCGAAATGGAGGCCACGGCGAGGGTCCTTGGTGATGCGGTTTCGGCTGTGTGTGGCGACTGACAGGCAACCAGTCAGCGGCGGTGCCTACGGGCCATGGCCCGTTCGGCCTCACGGTCGGCCTCCCTGCTAACTAGGGCCTGTCGTTTGTCATGAAGGTCGCGCCCTCTGGCCAGTGCCACCTCAACCTTGGCTCGGCCTCCGCTGAAGTAGAGCGAGAGTGGAACCAGGGTCAGGCCCTCCCGTTGCATCCGTTCTGTGATCCGGTGGATTTCCCTACGATGTAATAGCAACTTCTTGGGACGGTCAGGGTCGTGGCCCATGGCCTCACCACCGCTCATCGCGTAGGGGGCGATGTGCAAGCCGACAAGCCAAAGTTCACCGTTCTCCTCCCTGGCAAATGCCTCTGAGATTTGCACCTTTGACTCGCGCAGGGACTTGACCTCGCTGCCTTTCAGCACGAGGCCGGCTTCCCAGGAGTCGAGCAGGTCGTAATTGCGTCGGGCCCGGCGGTTGCTGGCGACCACTCGGTCGCGTGCGTCGCTCACGGGGTTGAGCGTATCGGTGACCCCATGGTCGGTCGTCGGGATTAGCCTCCCGGAGGTGTCAGAAGAGGCCCTCATGCTCACACCTGAAGTCCACCGGACGATGATCGAGCTCGCTCTCGAACATGACCCAGACGAGTCCTGTGGCTTGTTCGCCGGGCCACCCGGGGGGATGTTCGTGGACACCTTCTTCCCGATCGCCAATGTCGCACCACCAGAGCGACGTCCTGAGATCTACATGCTCGACGGAGCCGGACAACTGGATGCTGAGAGTGCTGCCGATTCCACAGGGCAGTCGATTCTGGGTGTTATGCACAGCCACACCCACACGGCTGCCTACCCATCGCCGACTGATGTTGCTGATGCAGCCCGCTTTGATGAGTTCGGTGTGTGGATATTTTTGATCGTGTCTCTGGAGAAGCCGGATCCCTACATGCGGGCATTCCGGATCATGGACGATGTGATCAAAGAGGTGCCGGTGGAGGTCAAGTCCGACTAGAATCCCGACTGAACTGGTCGTGATTACGATCAGATAGGCAGAGGACAGGCAGGGAGCTGAGCCAATGGCCGTCTACCCCTCGGTGATCGATCTGATCGGCGATACGCCGATCGTAGACGTGAGCCTGCTTAGTCCCAGTCCGAACATTCGCCTACTTGCCAAACTGGAAGGCCAGAACCCTGCAGGTTCGGTCAAGGATCGCATTGCGCGTGCCATGGTCGACGAGGCCGAGGCTGATGGAACTCTCACTCCCGGGCGCACGATCATCGAACCCTCCTCGGGTAACACAGGCATCGCACTCGCCATGATCGCTCGGATCCGTGGCTATCCGATCAAGATCGTGCTTCCAGAGAACGTGTCACCCGAACGCCGTTCGATGCTCGAGATATTCGGTGCTGAGATCATTTTTTCACCAGGTGACGAAGGGTCAAATGGTGCCGTGCGTCTTGCACAGGAACTGGCCTACCAGAATCCCGAATGGGTGTTCCTCTACCAGTACGGGAATGAGGCGAATCCGCGCACCCACTATGAGACGACCGGTCCCGAGATCCTGCGAGATGTCCCTGACATCACCCACTTCGTAGCGGGGCTGGGAACCAGTGGCACGCTCATGGGAATAGGCAGCTATCTCAAGGAAATACGCCCCGAGATCCAGGTGCTCGCTGTTGAGCCACCGGCCGGCGAACAGGTTCAGGGGCTACGTAGTCTTGAGGACGGCTTCATTCCACCGGTGTTTGAGAAGTGGGGTGGAAACGAACTCTTGGATGGAAAGCGGATTGTTAGGCCAAGAGAGTCCATCGAGTGTGCACGTCGCCTAGCGGACGAGTGCGGGATCTTCGCAGGCCTCTCTGCTGGAGCGACCCTTGCCGGTGCCCTTCGAATAGCCGAGCAGGTTGCCTCCGAGGACGGTGAGGCAGTGATTGTATTTCTCGTGAGTGACGCTGGCTGGAAGTACCTCTCAACTGGTGCCTGGACCGGCGACATCGACCAGGCGGCTGCCGACGCCGACTCCATCATCTACTTCTAGGCTGAGGCCCCAACGAGAACACCACCTCTCCGAGGGTGGTCAGACAGGAGGCCCTGTGCGACCAGACGGACGCGAAAACGACGAGTTGCGCCCAGTCAGTTTTGAGCGCGACTTCACTGAGATGGCCGACGGTGCCTGCCTCACAACCTTTGGACGCACCCGGGTGCTCTGCACTGCATCCATCGGTGAGGGAGTTCCACGTTGGTTGAAGAACACAGGTCGGGGCTGGGTGACCGCTGAGTACTCGATGCTCCCTGGATCAAGCAACGAACGGATAAGACGTCGGACATCGGGTCGCGACCACGAGATCCAACGCCTGATTGGTCGATCGTTACGGGCGGTGGTAGACCTGGATTTGCTTGGTGAACGCGAGGTCACCGTGGACTGCGATGTCCTCCAGGCTGACGGTGGTACGCGGACTGCTTCGATTTGTGGTGGCTACTTGGCTCTTCACGATGCCCTCGCCCGTCTGGTCTCCTCCGGAGAGATTGCCCAACACCCCCTCACCGATGAACTGGCGGCCATCTCGGTAGGCATTATCGAGGGTGAGGCTCGCCTCGACCTTCCATACATTGAAGACTCCACTGCCGAAGTTGACTTCAACGTGGTCATGACTGGCTTAGGCAACTTCGTAGAGGTGCAAGGGACAGCCGAGGGAGAGTCCTTTGACCGGCCCCAGTTGGATTCACTCGTTGATCTAGCTGCAAAAGGCATCACCCGGATCGTTGAAATACAGCGAGCCTTGTTGACTGAACCACCAGTTGAGCGTCCAACTTGACTGCTCCAGTGAGGCGACCTCGCTTGATGCTGGCAAGCGCCAACCCCGACAAGGTTGCTGAGATGGAGCTGCTGCTCGAGAGTGTTGTTGAAGTACTCCCACGTCCGGTTGGCCTTCCCGACGTGGTTGAAGATGGTGAAACCCTTGAGGCAAACGCCCGGCTCAAGGCTGAAGCCGTGTGCCGGGCCACGAACTGTGCAGCCATAGCCGACGACACAGGTCTCTTCGTAGATGCCCTTGGTGGGGAGCCTGGAGTCAGGTCGGCCCGGTATGCCGGCGAGAATGCCGGCTATGCAGACAACTTGATGAAACTGCTTGCCGACTTGGATGGTGTCACCCCCCCGGTGCGTTCTGCCCACTTCAGGACGGTGGCAATGATCTGCTACCCGGACGGCAACGAACTAGTAGCTACCGGTACCGTTGAAGGTCGGATTGCCGAGACCCCATCCGGAATCGGAGGCTTTGGCTACGACTCCGTCTTTATACCGGACGAGGGTGACGGCACCACGTTCGCCGAGATGGCAGACGACAAGCATCGGTTTTCCCACAGGGGTAGAGCACTCCGGGCCCTGATGTCGATGCTGAATACCCCACCTGCATCAGAGACTGGCTAGTTCAGCGAGATTGGAGCCTGTTTCCAAGCTGTTCCGAGGAAACGGTCGAACTCGGCGTCGGTGACCGGTTCAGCGAAGTGGAAGCCCTGGGCCAGTTCACAGCGGAGCATCTGCAGGTATTCCAGCTGGGCCCGGGTCTCGACTCCCTCGGCGACAACCTGGAGCCCGAGGCCCTGCGCAAGTGCCACCGTGCCGGTGACGATAGCCGTATCGTCGTCGTCGGTACCGAGACCTGCAACGAATGACCTGTCGATCTTTACGAAGTCGATAGGGAAACGCTTCAGGTAGGCAAGTGAGGAGAAGCCCGTACCGAAGTCGTCTAGGCCTATCCGCACTCCCAACGCGGTGAGGTCACTGAGCACCTTCTCGGTCAGTGGATTGGCGGCGATCAGGGCCGACTCGGTGAACTCCAGGGCAATCTGTTCAGGAGAAACATCGTTCGCCTCTATGGCCTCACGGACTATTTCAGGAAAAGCCGAGTCAGCTAACTGACGAGCTGAAACGTTAACGGCGACAGTTAGGTCCTTGCCTCCTCTGTTTTCCCATGATGCAAGCCGCTCAAGTGCTATTGCGATGACACGACCACCTAGTTGGGCGATGAGGCCGCTGTCTTCAGCGATATCGATGAACTGGTCTGGCATCAACAGTTCACCCCCGGCGTCCCGGATCCTTGCGAGAGCTTCGGCACCGGTTACAGAGCCATCAGAGATTTTGACCACCGGTTGGAAGTGGACCTCGACTCGATCCTCATCGAGTGCAAGGCGTAGTTCTTGTTCGACGGAGTGGCGTCTGACAGCTTGGGCACGTAGGTGGTCGTCGAATAGCTCTGCACGGTCGCGTCCTTGGTCCTTGGCGCGGTACATGGCCGTGTCAGCATCGCGGAGCAGATCCGCCGGGGCCTCCTGGCCGTAGCCGATCGCTACGCCGATACTCGTCGTTACCACCGTGGACTCGCTCCCCAGCTGTATCGGCCGCGACAAGGCCGTTCGTACACGCTCGGCGGCGACAAGGGCATCAGTGGTGCGCAACATGTCACCGATGAGAACCACGAACTCATCTCCACCCAACCTGGCAACGGTGTCCCCTGGGCGAACCGTCTGAGAGAGCCTGCGGGCAGCTTCTTTCAGCAGGTCATCGCCTGACCCGTGGCCGAGGGAGTCGTTGACGACCTTGAACCGGTCCAGGTCAAGGAACAACACGCCGACCATTCGATCGTGGCGTGCAGCCCTGTGTAGGGCATCGCCGAGGCGATCCAACAGGAAGGCGCGGTTGGGGAGCCCGGTCAACTCGTCGTGGAAGGCACGCTCCTCCAATTCGGCAGCCACTTCGACCCTTTCGGTCACATCGCGGGCATTAACGACTATTCCATCGACAGCAGGATTGCCCAACAGGTTCGTGGCGACGATCTCCATATAGCGCCATCCGCCGCCGGCATGAGCCACGCGTGCCTCAAAGGCTGGAGACATTCCCGGTGTCCCCAGCACTCCTGTAGTCCTCTCAGCGAGGTCACCATGGTCCTCTGGATGCACCAAGTCGACTACTGGCACCCCCTCTAGTTCAACAGCTTCGCGGCCCAGCACATGAGCAACTGCTGGGCTCGCATAGACAATGTCACCAGCTTCGCTGACGACAAGGACAAGGTCGGAGGCATGCTCAACCAGGGCTGCGAGCCGTATCTCGGACGCCTCGACCCTCTGTTGGGCGGCGTGTAGGTCCGTCAGGTCCCTGCCGACCATTGAGATCGAATCAACGGCGCCTTCAGGGTCACGGTGGGCTACAAGTAAGGCAGACATCGGAACGGTGCCTCCGGTCAGTCGCGTTAGACGTAGTTCTCCACTCCAAGTCCCCGATGTGCGAACCTCTGGGAGAGCAGTTGTAGCCAGGCGAGCTTGTGACCATCCGTCGAGGTGGTCCAACAGAACCTTTCCAGATACGTCGTTGCCGCCGAGGTGACGACGCATAGCATCGTTTGCCCACACAAGGCTGCGGCCCAGTGGATCCAAGATGGCCACTAGGTCAGGGCTGGCTTCTAGAACCCTTGTAAGTTCATGGGCGCGACGGGCTTCGTCAACCTCATCGGTGATGTCAGAGATTCCCAGCAATAAGCCACCAGGCTCACCATTAGCGGCTGGAAGCGGAGTTGTTGTCAGGTCCACCCATCGGATGGTTCCAACCCTGGTGCTGAGTCGGAGGCGGCCACGCAGAGGTGTTCTGTTTGAAAGGGAAAGTTCGAGATCAGCCACGAAGTCGTCACGACCGTCAAGGTCAATGCACTCTGTCCACTCTGTGGTGCCTTGTCTCTCGGGAGAGAATCCGGTCATCGCTACCCATCTGTGGTTGGCGTAGCGAGGTTGGCCGTCGGGGTCGAGCATCACCATGCCGACGGGGGCAGCGTCGATCAGCGCACGCAGGGTTGAGTCAACCTCAATCACGTGCGGACGGAGGGACTCGAACCCCCACGCCTTTCGGCGCCGGCACCTAAAGCCGGTGCGTCTACCAGTTCCGCCACGTCCGCAGGTGGCCAGCCTACGTCGCACACCGGCTCCGAACCCCTCCCTTTGTAGGGATACTGGAGCGTGCGCGCAGGTGTGACGCTCAGCGCATCTCCCCGCGTCGGGCTATCACCTGGTCAATGATGCCGTAGTCACAGGCCTCGTCAGCGGTGAACCAGCGGTCTCGGTCGCTGTCAGTCTCGACAGTCTCGACGCTCTGGCCGGTATGTTGAGCGATGCGTTCTTGGAGGAGTTTCTTGGTAGCGGCCATCTGTTCGGCCTGGATAGCTATGTCGGAGGCATCACCGCGTACGCCACCCAACGGCTGGTGCATCATGATGCGTGCATGGGGGAGCGCATAACGTTTTCCGGGTGCACCTGCGCAAAGGAGGAACTGGCCCATTGAGGCGCCGAGTCCCATGCAGATGGTTCCAACCTCGGGGCCCACGAACTGCATCGTGTCGTAGATAGCCATGCCAGCGGTTACCGAGCCACCGGGAGAGTTGATGTAAAGCCAGATGGGTTTGTCGGGATCCTGAGCCTCAAGGAACAACATTTGGGCGATCAGGAAGTTGGCTACATCGTCGCTGACATCGGTGCCAAGGAAGACAATGCGGTCCTTGAGGAGGCGGTTGAAGACGTCGAAGCGTGCGTGCTCGGAGCTGTCGGCTTCAGAGGCGGTGTGTGGGGGAGTGTTCATGTGGGGGCAGGGTAGCGGTGCAGTGGGATGGCCCGGCGACTCACACGGTGGTGGATTCTGGCCCGGTTCAGGGTCTGGTGGCTTGGGCCCGTTTCTTGAGGTCGGTTACAGCGTGCTCTAGGCCCTCGAGGTCTTGGTAGATGGCACTGCCAGAAACCAACACGTTTGCTCCGGCTGCAGCCGCACCGGCAACAGTGTTGGGCCCGATCCCTCCGTCGACTTCAACGTCACAGTCGAGGCCTTCTAGCAGGGTCGCGACCTCGGAGATCTTGGGTTCCATGGAAGCTATGTAGGCCTGACCACCGAATCCAGGGTTAACGGTCATTACGAGCACAATGCCGAGCAGGTCCCGCACGTGGTTGATCAAGCCGGGAGGTGTGTGGGGGTTCAGGGCGACTCCCGGGGTGGCACCCAACTCGGCAATGTGGGAGAGCGTGCGATGCAGGTGAGTGCACGCCTCGGCATGCACGATCACAGTGTCGCAACCGGCATCCACGTAGCGAGAGAGCAGGCGGTCGGGCTCCACAACCATCAGGTGGGCCTCGAATGCCACGTCGACATGGGGTCGGATTGAAGCGATGACATCTGGCCCAAATGTGAGGTTGGGTACGAACACGCCATCCATGACGTCCCAATGGATGCGGTCGACGCCAGCTTCCTGGAGTGCAGCGCACTCCTCGCCCAACTTTGAATAGTCGGCTGGCAGAACAGATGGTGCGATCTCGACCGGTCTGGACACGGCGCTGACCCTACTCTGCGGCCTTTGTCGATCGGCGACGAAATCGCAGGTGCTGTGGATACGGATAGAAGTCGGGCAGGTCTCCATGGGCCAGCTCCTCCTGCACACCGACCCAGTAGTTGGCGGTGAATAGATCGCCGTGCACCTCACAGAACCGTTCCCAGATCGAGTCGGGGACATCTCTGGGGAACCTCATGAAGGTAGGGAATTGCTCAGGGAAGACATCACCGGGTTCGACAGCGAACCAAACCTGTGAGGACATCTCCAGTTCATGGTCGTCGGAATCGGGAATAGTGCGAAAGCGACATTCCTCGAGGAGGGTCAACTCGTCGTAGTCGTAGAACACGACGCTGCCGTGGCGGGTCACGCCGAAGTTCTTGGTGAAAAGATCACCGGGGAATACGTTGGCAACTGCCAGGTCTTTGATGGCGGCTCCCCAGTCGAGGGCGGCTGCCTCGGCCTTGTCAGCTGACATCTCACGCAGGTAGAGGTTTAGCGGGTAGACCTGCCGCTCGGTGTAGACGTGCCTGATTACCACCTGGTTGCCCGTCACACTCACTGACCCGCCAGCTTCAGTCAGTAGTTGCTCAAGTAGGGCCGGGTCGAACCTGTCGCGGTCAAACGAAAGGTTTTCAAACTCCTGGGCATCAACCATCCGACCCACCCGGTCATGGTTGTAGACCAACTTGTAACGGCGCATGACGGCATCTCTAGTTGTGTTCTTGGGTGGGTCGAAGTGGTCTTTGATGATCTTGAAGACCACGTTGAAAGACACCAGTGTGAACACCGACATGACCATTCCGGGGGTTCCCCTAGCGAGGACAAACTTGTCGTTGGAGTTTTCCAGATGGCGGTAGAGGGAGCGGTAGAGGCTGGTCTTGCCATGCTGGGGGAAGCCAATGGCGGTGTGTAGTTCAGCAAGGGACTTCATGGGAAGCAGAGACTTTAGGAAACCAGCAAGTTCAGCAGGGTTCGGCCACTCCACGAAAAAGTACGACCTGGTAAAGCTGAACAGGCGACTTACCTGCAGTTCGGTAAGTAGCAGGCTGTCGACTCTCATCCCGTCTTCGCCATGGATGATTGGCAGGACAATCGGGGCGATCCGGTTCAACTGCCTCAAGCGGCCAATCAGGTAAGCACCCTTATTCCTGAAGAACACCGGTCTGAGCATGTCGACGCTGTCGACGTCGAGGCTGTCCCAGGTGTCAAGGAGGAATGAGTCCAACCTGGCGGCGACCCTGCGGGCATCGCCCTCCAAGTCAGCCCATTTTGCATCAAACTCACATGACTCCAGGATCGAGGCGATGAGGGCCGCCGAGTCGCGGGTGCGAGTCAGGGAGGTGAACATCTCGGCTGAGGCCTCACCTCGTGGCACGCTGGTTGCACCGAACCACCTGAGTTCGACGTCGTTGTCGACGCCGATAGTTGTGAAGATGCGGCGGGGGACCGAATTGAAGTATGTCTCAGCCAGGACCATGTCGCCCCTCTCGGCGATGCGGCGTTTGAAATGACCACGGGCTAGACGCCACTTACCGCGTCTGTCGGGTGTGCCACCGAGCAGGTCCTCAACTAGGGATACGGTTTGCCAGACGCGTTCGGTGTGCAGGTTCAGTCGCTCAGACGCGTCTGCTTCCTGCAGTGGCCACTCGCGCTTTTCGAAATGGCTCCTTGCGCGTCGCGAAATAAGATTGAATTCGGCGACGTAGTCAACGAATCCGGCATGGATCGTGTCAGCGATCCGGCGTGCGGTATCGAGATCCTCCGACTCCAAGTCTCGGCCCTCCCGGCCACTGTGAACTCTCTAGTCCTATTAGCGTGCCCGAGGATGACAGCACTCACCGACATTAGATACCGATTTCCTGGATTATTGGGTGGTTGGAGCCGCTTTGACGGCCCAGCGGGAACCCAGGCCGTGGATGCCTCCATCGATGCGGTGGCCGACTGGCAGCGCAGCGGCAACAGCGCCAACAGTCACGGGGCCTTCCCGGCTGCGCAGGCATGTGATGCTCTGACAGAATGCGTCAGCGCCACAATGGGTGAGTTGCTCGGAGCAGATCCGGCTGGATTTGCCTTCGGCCCCAGTACCACAGCCAACATGATGGCACTCACGCGGGCGATAGCCGCTGAACTGGGTCCTGGCGATGAGATCGTTTGCACCGAACTAGACCACGACTCAAATATTTCCCCGTGGCTCCTTGCTGCCCGTGACAGTGGTGCGACTGTTCGCATGGCAAGGCTGGACCGCCAGAGCCACCGCTTGAACACTGACGCGGTCATCGACCTGATTGGACCGGCCACCAGGTGGCTCGCAGTGACAGGCGCCTCCAATGCCATCGGCGCCATTCCTGATGCAGCGGCCATTAGCAGAGCGGCCCACGCAATCGGTGCGCGTGTCGTGGTCGATGGAGTCCATCTAACGCCGCACCGACAAATCGACGTGGAAGCCATCGGATGTGACGTGTTCACCACCTCCTCATACAAGTGGTATGGACCACACGCTGGGATCATGTGGGTAGAACCCGACCTGCTCGATTCGTTGGCCGCCTACAAGGTAAGGCCTGCACCTGACCGCGGTCCGGGTCGACTCCAGTACGGCACGCCTTCATGGGAGGCCATGGCTGGAATCGATGCCGCTGCACGGTTCCTGCTCGATACGACCATGGCTGCCGTGATCGAACACGAAGAGAGCGTGTTTGAACGACTGCTGACTGGCCTCCACGATCTTTCCGGCGTGCGGGTAGTCGGACCAGCAGATCTGGCTAACCGGGCACCCACCACAATGTTTCTTGTCGAGGGCCATAGCCCTCTTCAGGTGGCTAGCAAGCTTGCTGAGGCCAAGGTGGCGGTGTGGGACGGCCACAACTATGCAATCGAAGCGATGGGACCTCTTGGCCTAGATGCAGAGGACGGAGCCGTCCGTGTGGGTGTGTGCGTCTACATAGGTCTCGGTGATGTTGAACGGCTGCTTGAAGCAGTGAGCACGTTGGGCAGTCGCTAATCGCATACCCTTCGCCTACGACAGTATTTAGATCGAAAGGGGTGCACAATGCGGCGACTTACACAGTTCAGCCACGGCGCCGGTTGAGGCTGCAAGCTCGCCCCAGGCGAGCTGGCGCGCGTCGTGCGCCACTTGACTCCCGTTGACGCACCTGACCTCCTCATCGGAATGGAAACCGGCGACGATGCCGCTGTATGGCGCATCTCCGATGAAAGGGCCTTGGTCTTGACTGCCGACTACATAACGCCGGTGGTTGACGACGCACGCTCCTGGGGCCGTGTGGCAGCTGCCAACGCTGTCTCTGACGTTTATGCCATGGGGGCTCAACCCCTTTTAGCCCTGAATCTGGTCTGTTGGAACAACGATGAGCTGTCAGTCGACCTGCTCGTCGAGGTGTTGAAGGGGGCACAAGAAGTCGCCACGGATGCAGGATTCGTGATAGCCGGTGGCCATACCGTTGACGATCCCGCGCCAAAGTTCGGGCTAGCCGTCGTAGGCGAGGTGCATCCCGACAAGATGCTTACCAATACGGGGTTCCGACCGGGTGACACCCTCGTACTCACTAAGCCGCTGGGTATTGGAGTGATCACGACTGCCATCAAGTCTGGAGAGGCCCCACCGGATGTAGTGGCTGGGGCCATGGAATCCATGACACGGCTCAACTCCGATGGGTCAGCGGTGGCCATGGCAGCTGGAGCGACTGGCGCAACAGATATCACCGGCTTCGGTCTACTCGGACACCTCAGGAGGGCTGCAACCGAGTCAGCAGTGGACCTCATCATCAACCAGACCGAGGTGCCATTGCTACCCGGCGCCCGCGACCTGGCTGAGGCCGACTTCATGCCTGCTGGAACTCGTCGCAACCTGGAATGGGTTGATGAGATCCTCGATAGGGGAGGCCTCCCGGAACTCGACGTGCTATTGCTGGCCGATGCACAAACCTCCGGTGGATTGGTCTTTGGGGCCTCATCTGCTTCTGCCGATGAGGCAGTCGCCCAGTTGACTGCCACAGGCCACACTGCAGCCGTAATCGGTGAGGTGGTAGCTGGCAATGGGCGCATCTGTCTAGGTTGATCCCGACTGGGGTCTGTCCACTGCTCGACAGGTACCGTCCCTATATGGTCGACGAAATGGAGTGGGGCCCAGAACTGGACGAATTGCGCGCCCGTGAGGAGATGGCGGAGCGTATGGGCGGTGAGGACAAGGTCGCCAGACAGCATGACCGCGGAAAGCTTGACATCCGGCAGCGGATACAGGAGTTGCTTGATCCCGGTACCTTCCATGAGAACGGCAAGATCGCAGGTACTGCCACCTATGGGCCCGATGGTGAACTGGTTGACCTATCACCATCCAACTTCGTGTTCGGACGCGGTCGCATCAACAACAGGCCCGTAGTACTGGCTGGTGATGACTTCACCGTCAGAGGAGGTGCAGCAGACGCCTCAATTGTGGCCAAGCAGATTGCTGCCGAGCAGATGGCTTACGAACTGCGGCTCCCGATAGTCCGACTTGTTGACGGCACGGGTGGAGGGGGATCAGTAAAGACCCTCGACACGAAGGCCGAGGAGGCTGGATCGAATATAGAAGGATCCATTGGGAAGGGAGCACGCACCTATGTGCCCCTTAACCCCGCATGGGACCACGTGGTGGCAAACCTGGCCACGGTTCCGACGGTGGCCTTGTGCCTTGGACCAGTGGCTGGCCTAGGGGCGGCACGTGCTGTCAGTAGTCATTATTCAGTGATGGTCAAGGGACTCTCACAACTGTTCGTGGCGGGCCCACCTCTCGTGAACGCTCTGGGAGGTGAACAGGTTGACAAGGAAAGCCTTGGTAGCAGCCGGGTGCACACTCGCAATGGTGCCATCGACGACGAGGTCGTCTCGGAAGCCGAGGCCTTCGAGCGTGCCCGACGCTTTCTTTCCTACCTCCCATCGTCGGTCTATGAGCTGCCTGAACGCGGCCCAATAACGGATCGCTCGGACAGGACAGACTCCAGCCTCGCCGGCGTGGTGCCACGTGATCGACGCAAGGTCTACAAGATGCGCACGATCATTGAATCTGTGTTCGATACGGGCTCATTTTTTGAGATTGGCAAGGACTGGGGCCGCTCGGCCATTTGTGGTCTGGCGCGCCTAGACGGCTGGCCTGTGGCGGTGTTGTCAAATGATCCCTACCACTACGGGGGCGGTTGGACAGCGGATTCTTCCAACAAGGTGACTCGGTTTGTTGACCTTGCCGAGACCTTCCACCTTCCGGTGGTTCATCTCGTTGACAACCCGGGTTTCGTTATTGGGACCGAGGCCGAGAAGGCAGCGACCATCCGCCATGGTGCTCGCACCTTGTCTGCCATCTACCAGGCCACGGTGCCATGGTGCTCAATCATTGTCCGGAAGGTGTTTGGGGTGGCTGGAGCTGCCCATACAGCTGCAAACCGGTTTTTGTACCGATATGCCTGGCCATCAGGTGACTGGGGATCGTTGCCGGTTGAAGGTGGAGTGGCAGCCGCCTACAGGTCCGAACTGGAAGCCTCCGATGACCCGAAGGCGCTGATAGCCGAGATCACCGATCGCCTCAACGCCGTACGGTCACCATTTCGGACCGCTGAGGCTTATCTGGTGGAAGAAATCATTGATCCAGCCGACACCAGACCATTGCTTTGCGAGTTCGCCAACCTGTCCGCACCTCTGCGTTCTGCAGGACCTGCCGGATTCCCCTACAGGCCTTGAGCTGACTCAACCACAGACACAGGGTCACCCTCGGTGACCTGGTCGCCTTCAGCCACCAGCAACTCAGTGATGGTTCCGTCAATCGGGGCCTCAACGGGAATCTCCATCTTCATGGATTCCAGCACCACCAACTGGTCTCCTGAGGCAACTGTGTCGCCTACGGCGACAACGATCTTCCAAACTATCCCAGTCACTGGAGCCTCAACGTCCACTCTGGCCATCGGGTAAGTCCATCAGACCGACACCGCCAATGCCACTACGAGAGGGAGGACCTCTTAGAAGATAAGAGGGATCACTGTGCATGCTGTAGAAGAACGGAAAATGCTCTAGGGTCACTGACATGGCACAAGACACGGCAGGTTCACTTGGAGAGATTGTTGAGTCGGAGTGGCTGAGCACTGAGGCTGCGGCACGACGTCTGGGGTTAAATCCCCGGACGATCTACAATTTCATCAACGAGGGTGACTTGAAGGCGTATCGGTTCGGAAGGGTCATCCGACTCAAGTCAAGTGACGTGCTCACCTTTGAGGCAACGTGCCAGATCCAGCCTGGCACGCTCAGTCACCTCGTCCAGGAGTGACAGCCATACCTTGAAGTGTCACCGGGGAATACTCCTACGGCGATAGGGTTATTGCTTACACGCTGTATCTGTAGAGACGGTACAGACATCCCACAACCAGCCGACCAGGTCCACTCCGAGGTCCAGTGCCGAACGCATTCAACTCCTCTGTATCGGCAGCACTGCCTGGGCCCGAGTGGTTGACCGACCTTCGCAGAGAAGCCGCCGAGGGCATTGGCGACGTAGTCCTTCCAAGTGCCGACGAGGAGGTTTGGAGGTATTCGCGGATATCGGAACTGGACCTCGACAGGTATGTGCCCCTCACCAAGCAGGTCTCACCCCTCGGGCCTGTTCCTATTTCGGATGCTGTCGATCGAAACGTGGTCACCCTCGTACTGCGCAACGGCTGGCTCGAGACGTCGTCGATCTCTGCTGAGGCAGCGGAACTGGGTGTCACGGTAGGTCGGATAGGAGACCTTGAGGATGGAGCAACGTACTTCCCCTCGGTGCTGGAAAACCCCGTAGACCTGTTCGACCACATGAACGCGGCGTTCACTCCAGAGCCCATTGTCATCGTGATTCCCGATGGAGTCTGCCTGAGGGAGCCGATCCTGATCTTCTTACATACTGATGCCGATTCAGCAGCGGTGTTTCCACGCTTGCTTATGAGGTGTGGTTCCGGTTCTCAGGCCACGATTGTGGAACACCATTCATCTTCTGACGTCGTGTCGGTAGTGGCGCCCGTGTTGGAGGCACAAGTTGGCAATGATGCCCGGTTGAGCCACGCGCTCGTGCAAGACCTGGGTAGTGAGGTTCGACAGTTTGCTCATCAGGTATTTCACGTGGGCCAGAGTGCTGTCCTAGAGGCCTTCGTGGCCGGTCTCGGCGGTTGCTACTCGAGGACCCGGACCGACTGTCGCCTTGTGGGTCGTGGAGGCGAAGCACGTCTGACTGCTGCCTACCATGGGGAGGGTTCCCAGACACACGATTTTCGTACATTTCAGGAACACGCTGCCCCCGACACTACGAGCGAGCTCTTGTTCAAGGGAGCTCTTGACGATGCCTCCAGGTCGGTCTATTCAGGCCTGATAAGTGTCGAACCCGAGGCAGTCCGAACCCGCGCATACCAAACCAACAGGAACATCAAGCTGTCACCCGATGCTTGGGCGCATAGCGTGCCCAACCTCGAGATTGAGACCGATGACGTCATTTGTAGCCATGCCTCGACGGTGTCACCGGTTGACGAAGAGCAGCTCTTTTACCTGGAGAGTCGTGGGATCCCCACTGCGATCGCCGAGAGGTTGTTGGTAGAGGGTTTCTTTGAGGACGTGCTCGCCAGAGCGCCGACTGAGCCGGTTGCCCTTGCGTTGAGGGCCACTCTCGTGGGGCGCCTAGTCAGACGCCTGCACAACTCCAGGACCGAGACGCCAAAATGAGCACTGTCCGTATCTGTGGTCTAGAAGACCTCCCCGACGGCACGGCCCGGCAGGTCGAGGTGGATGGAGGTCTAGTTGCACTGGTTCGTCTCGGTGAGCGCGTGTTGGCAATCGGTGACACCTGCAGCCACGCCGAGGTGTCTCTGTCGGAGGGTGCAGTAGCCGTTGACGAGTGCGCCATCGAGTGCTGGAAGCACGGAAGCCTTTTCTCACTTGAGACCGGCGAAGCCCTGACGCTTCCCGCCACGCAGCCCGTCGAGGTGTTCTCTGCTCGGATCGAAGGTGACGACATAGTCATGGTGGTGCAATGAAGTCTGAACGAGTTCTTCGTATCGAGGGCCTGTGTGTCAAGGTTGGAGACGCCCATATTCTGGGCGGAATCGATCTTGAGGTCCGACCAGGCGAAGTGCACGCCGTCATGGGACCCAACGGCTCCGGCAAATCTACGCTGGCGCATGTCCTGATGGGTAGGCACGGCTACGAGGTGACGGCAGGGACGGTAACGCTTGACGGCACCAGCCTCTTGGAGTTGGCACCGTGGAAACGGGCGCAGTCAGGTTTGTTCCTAGCCCTCCAACACCCAACCGAGGTGCCGGGTGTGAGTCTCGAGGCAATGCTGGCCGAGGCAGCAGCGGCTGGAGGCCGCGACCAGGTCGGAATAAGGGAATCGCTGCTTGTCGAGGCCCGGCGCATAGGCCTCGATGCGAGGCTCCTGGACCGGCCGGTGAATGTTGACCTCTCCGGTGGCGAAAAGAAGCGCAACGAAGCTCTGCAGATGTCAGTGATCCGCCCTCTCTACGCGGTGCTCGATGAGATCGATTCGGGACTTGATGTCGATGCCCTTGTGGCTGTGGCCCAGCGGGTGAAGGACGCCACTGATGAGATCGGGCTGGGAGTGTTAGTGATCACACACTTCAGTCGCTTGCTTGAGGTACTTGAACCGGACTGGGTACACGTTCTCTCTAATGGACGCATACGAGCGTCGGGTGGCCGTGAGTTGGCCGAACGGCTCGAGGTCGAAGGTTATGGGGGAGTCCTCGGAGAGGCGACCGATGCACCAGAGGTGGCTGTCAACTTGGGAGTGAGCGAGACCCTTATTACAGACCCGCTGGCCTGATCTCAGCTAGTTGTCTCTTCGATGCCCTGGTCGAGAGTGTTCCAGGCAAGTGTGGCGCACTTGATTCGTACTGGGAACTTGACTACGCCACGCAGTGCCTCAAGATCACCCAGGCTGATGTTGGGTTCAACGGTTTCACCGGAGACATCGTGGTCTGAACCGTCGAGGTCGTCACCGTGTATGGACATCATCTGTTTGAAGGCCCTTATCACTTGACGGGCTTCGTTGACGGTCTTACCAAGTACGGCCGTGGTCATCATGGATGCTGAAGACTGGCTGATGGAACAACCCTGGCCAGAGATACTGATGTCACTGATCGTGTCGCCGTTTACGTGTAGGAAAACCTGAACCTCGTCACCGCACAGAGGGTTGAAGCCCTCTGCCATGTGGGCAGGTGGAGTCTCCAGCTCACCACGGTTCCGGGGGTTGCGGTAGTGATCGAGGATTATCTCCCGGTAGAGGTCTTCTAGTCCTGCCACGTTGATGCTCCAGGGGTGTGTGGGGTCAGGCTGGCTGATGGGAGAAGAACTCACCAGCTTCAGCTAGCGCGTCTGACAATAGGTCCACGTCAGTCTTATCGTTATATATGTAGAGGGAAGCTCGTGCAGTTGCACCTACTCCGAGTACCTTCATGAGCGGTTTGGCACAGTGGTGACCTGCCCTCACACAGATGCCGCGCTGGTCCAGGACTTGGCTGAGGTCGTGTGGGTGCACGTCGCGGTAGCAAATCGAGAGGACCCCACCCCTGTCACCGGTAGCAGCCGGACCGTGGATGATTAGGTCGTCGCCGTGCCGCTCTTTGAGAGTGCAGAGGGCGTAGTCGGTGAGTGCCACCTCGTGGGCCCGCACGGCGTCCATTCCGATCGACTCAAGGTATGAAACGGCTGAACCTAGGCCGATGATCTCAGCGATTGGAGGGGTGCCCGCCTCAAACTTCCACGGCAACTCGTTGGGGATGAAGCCCTCTCTGGTGACGTTTAGGATCATCTCACCACCCCCCAGGAAGGGAGGCATCGCATCGAGCAGTTCGGCGCGACCCCAGAGGACCCCGATTCCAGTGGGTCCACACATCTTGTGACCCGTAAAAGCCATGAAGTCACAGTCCCACTCGGTTACGTCAGTCAGTAGATGTGGTACTGCCTGGCTGGCATCTACCAGACAGAGGGCTCCTGCAGCATGTGCGGCATCAGCCAGGTGGCGCACCGGAGTGAGGGTACCGAGCACGTTCGAGGCCGCTGAGAATGCGAAGAGGCTCACGCCGTCGAGCATCTGCTCTAGATCGACCATATCGAGGCATCCGTCGTCTGTGATTGGTAGCCAGCGGATCTCAACACCACGCTCAGTGGCCAACTGCTGCCAAGGCACGATGTTGGCATGGTGTTCTAGTGCCGTGATGAGAACTGAATCCCCTTCGTTCAGATTGGTCCGCCCCCAGGAGTAGGCAACCAGGTTGATGGCCTCAGTGGCATTCTTGGTAAAGACGATCTCGTTGTCAGAGGGAGCATTGATAAACCGCTGAAGATGAGCCCGAGCTTCTTCAGTTGCAGAGGTCGCTTGTTCAGCTATCTGATAGGCACCGCGGTGGACGTTGGCATTGATCTCCTCGTAGTAACTGTTGAGCGCATTGAGGACCTGACGGGGCTTTTGCGAAGTAGCAGCGGAATCTAGGTACACAATCTGTTGGCCGTTCACCTGGCGACTTAGCAGCGGGAAGTCAGCCTTGATCGCAGCGACGTCAAGGGGAGTGTCAGCGACGTTGTTTGCAGACGCACTCATAGGAAGGCCTCGTAGCCTTCACGTTCGAGGCTCACAGCAATCTCCATGCCGCCCTTCTCGACGATCCGACCGTCAATGAGGATATGCACGATGTCGGGCCTCAAGTGGCGCAGCAGACGTTGGTAATGAGTGATGGCAAGTACGCCCAGTCCTGGACGTTCCCTGTGGACCGCAGCAACGCCGTTAGCGACCACCTCGAGGGCATCTATGTCAAGGCCGGAGTCGGTCTCGTCAAGAATGGCTACCTCGGGTTCCAGGATTGCCATCTGCAGGATCTCATTACGCTTTTTCTCGCCTCCGGAGAAGCCCTCGTTGACGTAACGATCGGCAAATGCCGGGTCCATGCCGAGGCGATCCATCCACTCCATTATCGCCAACCGCAGTTCAAGCACGGAAAGGTCGATGCCCTTTCGTGCCGAGAGCGCCTGTCGGAGGAAGTTGATCACTGAAACACCAGCGATCTCCATCGGGTACTGGAATGCCAGGAAGATGCCAGCCTTGCCGCGCACGTCGGTGGGCCAGTCAGTGATGTCATCGCCACGAAAACTCACTGAACCCCTGGTCACGAGGTATTCCGGACTGCCAAGAAGAACAGCGGCGAGGGTAGATTTGCCGGAACCATTGGGCCCCATGATGGCGTGGACCTCTCCTTGGTTAACCACAAGGTCGATCCCACGCAGGATTGGAATGCCGTCAGCGGTGGAAGCGTAGAGGTTGGAGATCTCGAACAGGGGAGCAGTGTCTAGTCCTGCACTCATGGTGACAAGCCTACGGCCCTATTCTATTAACCCTATGTCCGTAGTATTAATGGCTCTGGTGGGCCCATCGCTACCAACCTCGATTCACCCATTCGTCCAGGCTGGGGGCCTCAGCACCAATGCTGGTGTCATCGCCATGCCCGGGCATGACAATGGTGTCGAGATCCAGGGGGGCGAAAAGCCGACGATCAATCGACTCGATGATGGTGTCAAAGTCACCACCCTCAAAGGTGGTAGCTCCCGGGCCACCCGGAAACAGGGTGTCGCCCGAGAATACGACCGGTGAGCCCTCCAGTCTGAAACAGATCGAACCAGGGGTGTGTCCGGGGGTGCAGATCGTATGTAGGGACAGGCGGCCCACCTTGATGACAGTTTCGTCCTCGAGTAGATAGTCGTAGCTTGGGAGCATGGCGGCGTCGGCTGCGGTTACCCCCACCTGGTAGCCGGCGTCGCGTACAGCCGGAACCGCCTGGATGTGGTCCCAGTGGCCGTGTGTTTCAAGCACGGTCCTCACGTTGAGGGCCTGACACAACTCAAGGAGTTTTTCGTGTTCGTTGGCAGCGTCAAGTAGCACTGACTCACCTGTCTGACGGCAGCGTAAGACAAAGACGTTGTTCTCGTAAGGACCCACGACGAGTTTGTGTATCTCGGCTTGGGTGTCGTTGTAGTGAAGGGTGGCGGTCATGGAGCCATTCTGCCTGACGCGGTGGCTGGCCGCTGCGTCCGCCGGATGTGGTTGAGGGCCGGATCGGCTGGTAGAACAACAGCGTTAGTGGATTCCATGACTAAGGAGCGCATCGGGTGAACTTCGCATTTAGTGAGGAACAAGAGCAACTGCGCGAGTTCGTGCGTCAGTTCCTTGAGAACTACTCCCCTGAAGCCACTGTCAGGGAACTAATGGAAACTGAGGACGGCTACGACCCGGACACGTGGTCAATGATGGCTGAACAGTTGGGTCTCCAGAGCCTCATCATCCCAGAGGAGTATGGAGGCCAGGGGTTCGGCTACGTGGAACTTTCGGTCGTGCTTGAGGAGATGGGTCGGGCCCTGCTATGTGCCCCGTTCTTCTCCACTGTGGTCCTGGCCGCAAACACTCTTATTCACTCCGATGATGATGCAGCCGCGTCTGAACTGCTCCCCGGTATAGCCAGTGGCGAGACCATCGCCACCTTGGCTTTCACCGAGGAGAGCGGTCGCTGGGGCGAGGACGGAATAGAGATGGCTGCTGTTGCCGATGGCGATTCGTGGAGTCTCTCAGGAACCAAGATGTATGTGCTTGATGGCCATGTCGCAAACCTGATACTGGTTGCGGCGCGTACCGGAGCGGGCATTTCGCTGTTTCGAATCGATGCTGAGGCCCCGGGTCTCACCCGCACGGCCCTGGCGACTATGGATACGACCCGCAAGCAGGCGCGCCTTGACTTCGACAATGTCACCGCAGTCCCAATTGGCACCGATGGTGGCGGATGGGATGTGATCGAGAGGGTCCTCGACCTGGCAGCGGTAGCCCTAGCCGCCGAACAGGTGGGCGGAGCCCAGATCTGTCTTGATACAGCAGTGCAATACGCCAAGGACCGGGTGCAATTCGGGCGCCCGATCGGCAGTTTCCAGGCCATCAAACACAAGTGTGCCGACATGCTCCTCGAGGTTGAATCAGCTAAGTCAGCTGCATACTACGCGGCCTGGTGCGCCGCTGAGTTAAACGAAGAGTTGCCTTCGGTTGCGTCACTCGCAAAGGCCTACTGCTCTGAGGCCTACTTCCACACCACTGCGGAGAACATCCAGATTCATGGCGGTATCGGCTTCACGTGGGAGCACTCGGCGCACCTCTACTTCAAGCGGGCTAAAAGCTCAGAACTCCTTTTCGGTGATCCCACCTACCATCGCGAGTTGCTGGCCCAACGCATCGGCATCTGAGCAACAAACGACTCGCTGGGTTCTGGCCATCACCCACCCGTAGTGACAGCGGGGCTGGCATGATCGAGTGGTGAACTGGGTGTTCATCATCGTCGGCGTACTCGTTGTAATGGCTGTGGGCTTTGTGGCAGTCGGGTCGGCACTTGGTCGGTTGGAGGCCACAGTGCAACCGGTGGTATTTGAGGTGGATGACGTAGTTGAGTGGATCGCTGAACGTCTTCCGGCTGAGGCAGCCGGACAGTTGAGTCACCTGGATGTCGTGAAGATCGTTGGCTGGTACCTGGATTACTTCGACTCGATGGGGCTTGCAACCGAGCACGGGCAGGAACTGGGTGAAGCCGCTATCGACGAAGATGCCGACAGGATCGTTGCCCGACTAGATGATGCCCTCAACGTCCTCGTTGCACGGGGTTTGGCAGAGCCGGAGCCGTTGGATCCGTTATCGGTTGCAGTTGTAGCAGACCTATTGAGTGTCTACATGTCCGAGATGGGTGCTATCGGGGGAACTGCGAGCCCAGAGGGCACCGGGTAGCGTCGGGACATGATCGACCGTGGTGCACCGGTCTTCGTGGCCGGACACAAGGGACTGGTTGGCTCAGCCGTTGTAAGACACCTGGGCGAGGCTGGCTTTAGCGACCTCCGGACTGTAGGCAGGGAGGACCTCGACCTGAGGGACCAGTCGGCCGTGGAGGCCTGGTTCAGAAAAGAGGAACCGTGCTACGTGTTCTTGGTGGCTGGCACGGTCGGTGGGATCATCGCGAACAGCACACGGCCGGCCGAGTTCCTCTACGACAACTTGATGATCCACGGAACCGTGGTTCACGCCAGCCACCTAGTAGGTGTCGAGAAACTCCTATACCTGGGGAGTTCTTGTATTTACCCACGTTTGGCTGATCAGCCCATCGTCGAAGAGGCACTCCTGGGCGGGCCACTGGAGCCAACCAACGAGGGTTACGCGCTTGCCAAGATTGCTGGCATGAAGCTGTGTGAGGGTTATAGGAGTCAGTATGGCGACGACTTTGTATCGGCCATGCCAACCAACCTCTACGGGCCAGGAGACAACTTTGACCTGGTGGGTGGGCACGTGTTGCCGGCCCTTATGCACCGCTTCCACGAGGCCCGCAAGGAGAGGCTGGGAGAGGTGGAGATTTGGGGAACTGGCTCGGCAAGAAGGGAGTTCCTACACGTCGATGACCTAGCCGAAGCCTGCTTGCACATCATGGACAACTACTCAGATGCCCGACACCTCAACGTCGGCACCGGAGAAGACGTCTCGGTGCTTGAGTTGGCGGAGAAGGTGCGTGACCTCGTTTACCCCGAAGCCAAGTTGGTATTTGATGCAACAAAGCCTGACGGTATGCCACGCAAAGTACTGGACGTGTCAAGGCTCGCTGAGTTGGGTTGGACCGCATCAATACCGTTGGAAGAAGGCTTACGCACTACGTACGACTGGTTCAAGCGGGCACTGTTAGACGGTACCGCCAGGCTTTGACGTTTCTAGCCGGTTACTGCTGCTTGTTCTTCCCCTCTGCCTTTTGTGCCTTTTTCCACTCACGCACCGTGGCTAGAGCATCGGGGCCGTCGATGTCAGCAACTGAGCGCGGGGTGTCATCTGAGAACGGGCCGGCGGCCTCCTGCCAGCCATCAGGAGCGACACCCATGCGCTTGGCCAGAATGGCAGTGAAAATCATGGACTTCTCGTCACCATAACCAGGCAGGGCGACTAGGCGGCCATGCAGGTCGGCTCCCGATGCGGCGGTTCTCCAGACTAAACCGGCATCGCCGTCGTAGTTGTCGACTATGTGCTGGCATAGGGCCTGGATGCGCTTTGCCATAGATGCAGGGAATCTGTGTACAGCCGGTTTGGTCCTACAGGTAGCGACGAACAGGTCCGGGTCCATGGCAGCAATCGCAGAGGCATCAAGTGAACCGAGTCGTTCAAGAAGGGTCGCAGGCCCCCGAAAAGCCCACTCCATAGGAACCTGTTGGTCGAGCAACATGCCAATGAGCAGAGCCAGTGGATTTGAATTCAGTAGATCGTCGGCGGCTGGATCACCGGTGACGGCAAGAGTTCCAGTCTCGGAATCAGGCATCTGGGGAAACTAGCTTTCGGAGCGCCCGATGCCATGGCCCGTTGCCGGCACCGAATCGTGTCGCCCAGGGTCGGGTAGGTGAACATCGATTCCATGTAGCTCAATTGCCTCAGCGACTACCGATGGCTCGATAGCACCAGTTTCAGCGAGAGCTGACAGAACGGCTACAACGACGTGGCCAGCGTCGACTTCGAAGAAGCGACGTAGGGCTTCGCGGGTGTCGCTGCGGCCGAAGCCATCGGTTCCGAGAACGTGAAACGGCCTCGGCACCCACCTAGAGACCTGATCGGGGACGGCTTTCATAAAGTCTGTTACCGCAACCACAGGCCCGTTGCCGTCAGCCAACAACCGCGTAACGAGTGGCTCGACTTTCTCGCTCTCTGGATGGAGGCGATTGTGGCGCTCGACTTCGAGTGCCTCTTCGCGCAAACGCTTGTATGAGGTGGCACTCCACAGGTCGACTCCTACGTTCCAGCGATCGGCTAGTTCTTCGGCAGCTTCCATGGCTGCGAGGTGGGCGGGTCCGGAGAACAGCAGGGTTGCCGAAACGGGCCGTTCCAATGCATCGGTCATCTTGTAGAGACCGGCCACGATGTCAGCAGCAGTGACATGGTCGGGACGTGGTGGCATTACGTGGGGCTCGTTGTAGACGGTTACGTAGTAGAAGATGTCATCGTTGGCCTCTGGGTCCTCACTGCCGTACATTCGCTCTAGGCCATCATCGACGATCGCGGCCAACTCGTAGGCGAAGGCAGGGTCGTATGACTGGCATGCTGGGACCGTTGACGACAACACGTGGCTGTGCCCGTCGAGATGTTGGAGGCCTTCTCCGGCCAGGGTCGTGCGGCCCGCAGTGGCACCCATCAAGAAGCCCCGAGCTCTGGAGTCGGCAGCCGACCAGATGAGATCACCGACTCTTTGAAAGCCAAACATGGAATAGAAGGTGAAGAACGGGACCATTGGTACACCCAAGTTGGCGTAGCTGGTACCGGCAGCAATGAAACTGGCTAGTGAGCCTGGTTCGGTAATGCCTTCTTCAAGGATTTGGCCATCGGTGTCCTCGCTATAAGAGAGTAGGAGTTCGTGATCTACTGGTTCGTAGAGCTGGCCAAAGGGTGCGTAAATGCCGAACTCCCGGAACAGGGAGTCCATGCCAAAGGTGCGCGCCTCATCTGGGACTATGGGAACCACTCGTGGGCCAAACGACTCATCGCGTAGGAGGTCGCGGAGCAAGTTGGTGAGGACCATGGTCGTTGACACCTGACGGCCCTGCGAGCCCTTTGAGAGGCCTAGGAAGACTGAAGGGTCCGGGAGGGTGGCCGGGCGCCGGTTGCGTATCCGGCGCTTTGGGATGCAGCCGCCAAGAGCACGCCTGCGCTGCATCATGTACTCGAACTCGGGACTGTCCTCAGATGGCCGGAAGTAGGGGGCTCTGTCTCCTTGTAGTTCTGACTCGGGAATTTCCTCTTCGAGATGCAGGCGCTCGCGCAAGTCAAGGATCTGGGCCGAGGTCATTTTCTTTATCTGGTGGGTGGAGTTACGGGCTTCAAAACCCTCGCCCAGGGTCCAGCCCTTGATTGTCTTGGCCAGGATCACCGTGGGGGCGGCATTCTCCTCTGTAGCGGCCCGATAGGCGGCGTAGAGCTTCTGGTAGTCGTGGCCACCTCGGGGAAGGTCGGCGAGCTCGTCATCGCTGAGGTGGTCGACCAAGGCACGCAGCCGTGGGTCGGGTCCAAAGAAATGCTCGCGCACGTAGTCTCCACCTTCGACAGCTAAGCGTTGGTATTCGCCATCGACTGTGGTGTTGAACTTGTTGAGCAGCACTCCATCAAGGTCCTTTTGGATTAGTTCATCCCAGCCGGATCCCCAGATGACCTTGATCACGTTCCAGCCAGCTCCACGGAACACACCCTCGAGTTCCTGGATGATTTGTCCGTTACCGCGGACAGGACCATCAAGGCGTTGCAAATTGCAGTTGACTACCCAGATCAGGTTGCCTAGGCCCGAGCGTCCGGCGAGCGATATGGCACCTAGGGTTTCGGGTTCGTCGCATTCGCCATCCCCTAGGAAGCAGAAGATGCGTGAACGGGAAGTGTCGTCTATCTGGCGATGCTCAAGGTACTTGTTGAAGCGTGCGTGGTAGATGGAGTTGATGGGCCCGAGACCCATCGAGACAGTCGGGTACTCCCAAAAGTCGGGCATCAGTCGGGGGTGCGGGTAGCTAGACAGGCCCCTTCCCGAGATCTCCATGCGGAACTTGTCAAGGTGGTGGTTCTCGAGCCGGCGCTCCAGGTAAGCCCGCGCGTAGACACCAGGAGCGGCATGGCCTTGGAAGTAGACGTGGTCTCCAGGTTGGCCGTCATCCTTGCCTCGGAAGAACCAGTTGAAGCCCACTTCGTAGAGCGATGCCGACGAGGCAAAGGTTGAGAGGTGTCCCCCTATTCCATCAGAGGTCTTGTTGGCGTTGATGACCATTGCAGCGGCGTTCCACCGGATGAAAGCCCTGATACGACGCTCAATGTGCTCATCGCCGGGAAACCATGGCTCATCGCCTGTGGCGATTGTGTTCACGTATGGCGTCCATGTGGGAGGAGCATTGCCAACGTTCAGTTCGCCGGCCCGCTCCATCAGGCGTGCCAGCATGAAACGGGCCCTAGAGCGCCCGGCCCGGTCGACCAAAGCATCAAAGGAATCGATCCACTCCCGGGTCTCTTCAGGATCGCCATCGGGTAGTTGGTGGGTAAAGCCGTCAATCACGCCATTGATCATGCCAGTACCTGCTCAGTACTGCACCTTGATAGATCATCGAATGGCGATCCGTGCCCGGTTAGGGTCGCCGCCGATGCTTGAAAAGACCACGACGGTGTACACAGATGGTGCCTGTTCGGGCAACCCGGGGCCCGGTGGCTGGGCCTGGATCGTGCCCGACGGACCGTATGCGGCTGGCTTCGATCCGGCCACCACCAACCAGCGTATGGAACTGAGAGCAACGCTTGAGGCGATGAGGGCCTTTGATGGCCCACTACACGTTGTTAGCGACTCGACCTACGTGGTCCACTGCTTCAGAGACCGTTGGTGGGAGGGATGGCTGCGGAGGGGTTGGAAGAACAGCCAACGAAAGGATGTGGCCAATCGTGATCTCTGGGAGCCATTGATTGAGTTGTACAGGAAACGTGGTGACATCACCTTTGAGTGGGTGAAGGGTCATTCTGATGATAGGTGGAATGATGAAGCAGATCGGTTGGCAGTTGAGGCAGGCACCCTCCAGGTGGACTTGAGCAGCTAGGGGGCTATGCATCCGACGCACATACCAGGTGCGTGCATTGTTGGTGCCTGAGGGCGTAAGGTCTGGGCACCGAAGAAGGGAGGTGGTCCAGATCAGTAGCAGATCTTGTGGGACTTCGGAGGTGGGAGGCCGCTAGGCGGCGTTGGACCACCCGGCGAAAACACGCCGACCACCCCCGGATACCGATTGTCGACACTGGTCCCCGTCGGCGCGACAGGTCGGATTCGGGAATACCAGAATGTTTTCTATGGCGTGAGGGCGTGCCACGGCACGCCCTCCGTCGCGCTTCGGCTGATACCGGTCGCTAACCTCGGCATCTATGGATAGACCGTCTGCCTTTGCAGAGAATCGCTTCCTTGGCGACAAACGGACCTTGCAGGTTTACGACCTGGACGAGGTCACCGATGAGGAGGCAATGGCGGTCGTGCTCGACGAACTCATTTCCGCTGAGACCTTCACATGTTTCGGACCTGACACCCTCGCCGAAGCCCGAAACCGCGGCTACCGACCTACAGCCCTTTAGGCAGGGCCGGTTGCATCAGGATGATGTGCTTGACGCCTGGTGTCTGATGAGGTTAAGGGCACTTCCGGCCTTGAACCACTCGATCTGTTCGGCTGACATGGTGTGGTCGGCCGTGATGTGTGTGTTGGTGCCGTCCTGGTGAGAGACGACCACGTTTGCCTGTGAACCTGGTACCAGTTCTGTTAGGTGAGTAACCGAGATGCAGTCGCGTTCACCGATCCTGTCGTAGTCGGCCGGATCGGCAAACGTGAGTGCCAGGATCCCTTGCTTTTTTAGGTTCGTCTCATGGATACGGGCAAAAGAGCGCGCTATCACTACCAAGGCTCCTCGAAAGCGCGGCTCCATTGCAGCGTGCTCACGCGAGGAACCTTCTCCCATATTCTCGTCGCCGATCGCTACCCAGGGGATGTTGGCCTCGTGGTAGCGCTGAGCAATCTCGGGGTAAGGGCGGGTCTCGCCATCAGTCAGGTCAAGACCAGTACCCACCTCGCCGGAAAAAGCATTCACTGCCCCCATGTAAAGGTTGCCCGAAATGTTTTCTAGGTGGCCTCGGTAGCGCAGCCACGGTCCTGCCATCGAGATGTGGTCTGTAGTGCACTTACCTTGTGCCTTGACCAGGACGGCTAGGTCGGTGAAGTCCTTGCAATCCCAAGCGGGGAAAGGTGTGAGTACCTGGAGGCGGTCGCTAGTAGGAGAAATGGAGACCTCGACGTTGCTGCCATCGTCGGGAGGTGCCAGGAACGTTGGTACCCCGGGATCGAAACCCTCTGAAGGTAACTCCTGACCGGAATCCACCGAAAGAGACACTTCTTTGCCGTCTCTGTTCAGGAGGGTGTCGTTGGTGGGGTCGAAGTCGAGGCGACCAGCAAGGGTGAGGGCGATGACAGTCTCTGGCGAGGCGACAAAGGCGTGGGTCGTGGAGTAGCCGTCGTTGCGTTTGGGGAAGTTGCGGTTGTAACTGGTGACGATCGAGTTGGGTACCCCATCCTCAAGATCTTGGCGGTCCCACTGGCCGATACAGGGACCACAGGCGTTGGCTAGGACGGTAGCGCCCAGAGCTTCGAAGTTGGCCAGTAGCCCGTCGCGTTCGATGGTTGCCCGGACCTGTTCGGATCCAGGTGTGATGAAAAGGGGCGCCTTTGCAGCGAGGCCCTTGGCTACTGCATCACGAGCGATCCCGGCAGCCCGGGTGATGTCCTCATAGCTCGAGTTGGTACAGGACCCGATGAGGCCGGCGCTGACTTCAAGTGGCCATCCGTTGGCGGCGGCATCTGCGCCAAGGTCTGTGACTGGCCGGGAGAGGTCGGGTGTGTGGGGACCGTTGATATGTGGAACCAGGTCGGAGAGGTCGATGTGGACCACCTCGTCAAAGTAAGGCGCGGGATTGGCTTCGACTTCGTTGTCAGCCCGAAGGTGTGCGGCGGCAGTGTCGGCGGCGTCGGCGAGAGAAGTCCGTCCGGTGGCCTTGAGATAGCGGGAGATGGATTCGTCGTAGGGGAATAGCGACGTTGTTGCACCGATCTCGGCACCCATGTTGCAGATCGTGGCTTTTCCGGTGGCTGAGAGACTGCGTGCCCCGGGCCCGAAGTATTCGACAACCGCGCCGGTGCCACCCTTGACGGTCAGAATGTCGGCGACCTTCAAGATGATGTCCTTGGGTGCTGCCCAGCCACGTAACTGGCCAGTCAGTTTGATGCCGATGAGCTTGGGCCATTTTACGTTCCACGGGTTTCCCGTCATTACGTCGACGGCGTCTGCACCGCCGACACCGATGGCGATCATGCCCAGACCACCGGCATTGGGGGTGTGGCTGTCGGTACCGATCATCATCCCACCGGGGAAGGCATATTGTTCCAACACAACCTGGTGGATGATGCCCGAGCCAGGCTTCCAAAAACCGGCTCCAAAACGGGCACAGACCGATGCCAGAAAATCGTAGACCTCGGCATTGTCCTCTGTTGCTGCCAGCAGGTCCTTTACAGAATCCACACGAGCAGCGATGAGGTGATCGCAGTGGGTCGTGGTGGGAACCTGAACCTCGTCAAGGCCTGCAGTCATGAACTGCAGCCATGCCATCTGGGCGGTTGCGTCTTGCATGGCGACACGGTCAGGTCGCAGGTCCACGTACGACTGACCCCGTTCCAAACCGGATCCCTCAGGATCATCGAGGTGGTTAACGAGGATCTTCTCGGTGAGGGTCACCGGCCTGTCAAGGCGCCTCCGTGCGATGTCAACGCGGTCACCGAGGGTCGAGTAGACCCGGTTGACTAGTTCGATAGGGGTACTGGCGCAAACGGCCATAGTCGTCGGAACTCCTTCTAGGCGGGCGGCAGCAGACTGCAACTCCCTATCGAGACTACACAGGGGGCTTTCGTGTCCACCCGGTTTGCTGACAGAGGCCACTGATAGGTTCCGGCTATGGGCATCATGGATGAGGATGTGGTGAGGGTCCGTGAAGAGACCGACGTGGTTCGCCTCATCACCCAACACACGCAACTTAAAAAGAGCGGTCGTCAGTGGATGGGCCTCTGCCCATTCCACGGTGAGAAGTCACCCTCTTTCTCAGTTAACCAGGAAAAGGGTGTCTACTATTGCTTTGGTTGTCAGGTCAGCGGTGATGCCATCGACTTTGTCAGGGAGATGGAGAACCTGGACTTCGCTGGTGCCGTCGAATATCTCGCTGGGCGCGCGGGGATAACACTGCACTACACAGACCGGAATGAGGGCAAGACGCACAGTCGTCGCAAACACCTGACGGAAGCGATTGGAAAGGCTGCGGCGTTCTACCATGATCTTCTATTAAGCGATTCCGCTGCCCGTCCGGCCCGGGAGTACCTAAAGGATCGCGGCTTTGATGGCGAAGTGGCGCGACGCTTTTCGATCGGTTGGGCGCCCGATGACTGGTCGCAGTTGGCTAACCACCTGCAGCTCTCCGATGCTGATCTAAAGGCCTCGGGCCTAGGTGGCATCAACCGCCGAGGCGCCCAGTACGACTCCTTCCGGGCCCGAATCATGTTCCCGATCTTCGATGAGAGGGACAACCCTGTTGGATTCGGAGGCCGCAAGTTGCCTGATGCTGAGGGCCCCAAGTACAAGAACACCTCCGACGCTGCCGAGACTTATTCCAAGAGCCGTGTTCTTTATGGCTTGAACTGGGCCAAGACGGAGGCTGGACGAACCGACGAAATAGTCGTCTGTGAGGGCTACACCGACGTGATCGGCTTCCACCTAGCCGGCGTTGAGCGTGCTGTCGCCACCTGTGGAACAGCGATGACGCCAGACCATGCCCGAAAGTTGGCCAGGTTCGCTCCTCGTGTGGTTCTGGCGTTTGACGCTGATGGTGCTGGTCAGTCCGCTGCTGAACGAGTTTACGAATGGGAAGAGGAGTTCGGTCTGCAGTTTGCCGTGGTTGACTTGCCTGCAGACGCGGACCCGGGTGACCTCTTTCGTACAGATCCGGATGGACTTCGTAGGGCAGTTGACCAGGCGAGACCGTTCCTGGAGTTCCGCGTTGACAGGGTCCTAGGAAGGGGAGATCTGAGCACAGTCGAAGGACGCGCCCATGCTGCTGAAGAGGCAGCGGGATTGGTGGCACAACACCCCAACGTCCTCGTTCGCGACCAGTACCTGGTAGGCATAGCCGACAGGTGTCTCCTGGACGTCAAGCAACTGCGCCAACGCTCCCGAACCCGAAAAGCAGAATCCGATAGTGCCACTTCGCAACGCAGGAGAGAGGTGTCGGAGCCTGAATCTACTGCCACGAGGTTGACCCCGGAGACGCAGGCTCTTCGCTTGCTGGCCCATCGCCCAGATGAAATCGCCGGCTTCCTCGCTGAAGTCCTGTTTACGGAGCCTGTCTCGCTGGACGTTTACAGGGCATTACGCGATGCTGCTGACCTCCCAACAGCTATGTCATCGCTAAATATTGACCCCGACGGTTCAACAGCAGCTGCGCTGCTCGGAAGGCTGTTGGTGGAAGACGCCAGTGACGACGAACATGTTGGTGTTCTCAGTCGCCTCCTCGCACTTGCTGCTGAGCGCTTGGCTGTCGAGTTGGAGGCTCTGGCGCGCCGTGATGAAGACCTAAGTACATACCAGCCCGCCATTTCATATCTCAGGACACAGGTGATGCAACTGCGTGAACCGAGTCCGGACATTGTCGAACTAGAACCGTTGCTACGGTGGCTAGTTGACTATCAGAAGGGGAGATCCGATGGCTGAGGCCGCCCCCACACCACAGAGGTGGACGGGGGTATCGGAGTTTGAATTCGCCCGACTGATTCGCCACGGCAGGTCCAAGGGCAGCTTGAACCTCGACGAGGTCATCGATGTAGTCCGCGATGCAGAGTTGACCAGTGACCTGATACTCGGCATCCGCAACGCCCTTGAAGCCGAAGGGATCGAGTTCGACGAAACCGTCACCATCGAGGATGACAGCGACACTGAAGTCGTAAGACTGACCCGTGTCAGTCTCCCGTTGCTCCGAGGACACAGCGGGAGTTTGGGCCGTGGCGAACAGGGTACGGGCGGTGACTCCACGCGGCTGTACTTGCGGGAAATAGGAAAGGTCGACTTACTGACCGCTGCCGACGAGGTGGAGTTGGCTGGGGCCATTTTGGATGGACTCGATGCCGAGGTGAGGATGGCAGACCTAGCCGTCTCGGGGAAACTTGAGAGCCTTGAACGGCTGGAACTGCTTCGTCTGCGACGGCGACAGCGCAACGGTGAGTTGGCTCGCGACCACCTCACACGAGCCAACCTGCGTCTGGTCGTATCGGTGGCCAAGAGATACAAGGGTCGGGGTCTACCACTGTTGGACCTGTTCCAGGAGGGGAACTTAGGCCTGATGCGCGCAGTCGAAAAGTTCGATGCAGGGAAAGGCTTCAAGTTCTCCACCTACGCAACTTGGTGGATTCGACAGGCGATCACCCGGGCCATCGCCGATCAGTCCCGGACAATTCGTATCCCTGTCCACATGGTCGATGCCATGAACCGGGTGCTCCGAGCGGAGCGAGACTTGCATCAGGAACTCGAACGTCCACCTACGACCGAGGAGATAGCGAACCGTGCAGTCCTCGAAGGTGGAAAGGTGGAGGAACTGTTGATGCTGGCGCGTGATCAGGAAAATCCACTGTCTCTGGATTCGCCCATGGGAGAAGAACAGGACTCAAGCTTGGCGGACTTCCTACCCGATCCGGACGCAGAGATGCCAGCCGATGCGGCTGCCAGGTTGATGCTGGGTGATGCTGTCATAGAGGCATTGGACGAGTTGGACGAACGAGAAAAGGAAGTTGTCCGCATGCGATTCGGCCTGGAGGATGGACAGCCCAGAACCCTTGAGCAGGTTGGCCAGTACTTCGGTGTGACGAGGGAGCGGATCCGCCAGATCGAAGCTAGGACGATGGCCAAGTTGCGGCATCCCCTTCGATCCTCCAAGTTGCGTGACTATCTTGACGATGCCTGACAGATTGCCTCCAAGAGGCCAATGGGCTGACGGGCGCGCTGGTATCCTGCCTCTCGCTATCCGGGGTAGCTCAGCTGGCAGAGCGTCGGACTGTTAATCCGCAGGTCGTGGGTTCGAGCCCCACCCCCGGAGC
>PBSS01000023.1 GCA_002726315.1 Acidimicrobiaceae bacterium | reverse complement strand
CACATTGACTCTGAGCGTCCTGGCCCGGTGAGTTAATATGAGGGGCACCGAGAGGCGCTGTTCGCCTCGGTTCCGAGTTTGTTAGCCCCTTCCGGGGGGCGTACTACAGAAGTCACAGCTAGGTTCCAGGTCCATCGGCCAAACCAGTTCAGGCCGGGGTGGGCTGGCGAGGCATACCGGTGACTGCGCTGAGGACAATCCGAGTCGAGGTCTCCTCCACGCCCAGGCGTTCCTTGAACTCCCGAAGGATGCCGTCCAGGTCGTCGATGGTCCGGCATCGCAGCCGGAGCTGGTAGTCGAATCGCCCGGTGAGGTGCACAGCGTCGACCACTTCGGGTAGGCCGAGGACCTCGGTGTCCAAGTCGCTGAAGGGCCGATCGGAGGGCAGGCGGATCTCGACAAGGGCGTCGATCGGACGTCCTACCAGGACTGGATCCAGTTCCACGGTGAACCGGGTGATCGTGCCGTTGTCGACCAGACGGCGAAGCCGTTGTGCGGTAGCCGAGAGGCTCAATGCCACCCGATCAGACAGCTCCGTGGCTGACAGTCGACCGTCAGTCACTAGTTCAGTAATGATTCTGCGGTCAATCGCATCCATAGCCACTGATTCTATGGCATAGATGCAAATTTGACGCTGTTTTCAGCAATCATCAAAGCCATAACCCCTCCAGAATACGGTCATGCCTCTCTTCGTCGGATTCCTCAGCGGCCTGGTCTTAGTGATGCCGGTCGGTCCCACCACGCTGTCCATCGTCGGCATTGGTACCGAACGCGGCCGCCGGGCTGCCCTGGCCGGCGTCTCCGGGGTGGTGACGGCCGACCTGCTAATGCTGCCGTTGGCCGTACTGGGAGCGGGTGCCTTGACCGCACTCAGTCCTACCGTCTTGCACTCCTGTGAGGTGGTGATCGGCCTGGTGCTGCTAGGCATCGCGGCTGTGGGCCTGTTCAAAACTGAGGAGGCCCGGGTGGCCGTCTCGAGGATCCGTCGCCCTGTACCGACGCTGCTGGCTATCAACCTCTGCAACCCGATGGCCGTGGCCTCGTGGGCCGGGCTCATCCTCGTCCTCCCTGACTCGCTGCGCGAACCCGGCAACCTCCTGTCCTTCGTCATCGGCGTGGTCATCGCCTCGGCGGCCTGGCACACCATGCTGGCCCTGCTGGCGGGATCCCTCAGCCGGAGGATGGCTGAAGCCGGTCGCCGCAGGCTCATACGCATCTCCAGCGTGGCCCTCGGGATCGTCGGCGTGATGCTCATCACCTGACCGAATATCCGGATACCGGCCCGGGGAGCAGGCGCCCCTGGCCGAACTACCGTCGGTGGTACCGAGTTGACCGTCTTCCTCGGTGGTGAGTTTGTTAGCCGTCCCTGGAGGGCGTACAACAAATTCACAACACCTAGATCTCGATCAACCGTTGGGGGTGACCGATTGCCGTACGAGTGGGAACTTGTCACTCACAACATGGTCTCCCGACGAGAGCGACGGGTCGATGTAGGTGTCCAGCGCCGGCTGTCCGTTATAGGTCACGTCATCACCGAGCCAGTTGACAGAGAAAGCGGCTCGCCGTCGGTCGAGGTGATTGCCGGGGGCGCAATGAAGCGTGTGGGACCACCAAACCAACATGTCTCCAGGCTCCAGGCTCGTATGCAAGATGCGACCATCCTGGCTTATGGGTGGTAGAGGGAGTTCAGAACGGGCGTGGCAGTAAGCGGCATTTGGATCATCGAAGTCGACAGCGCGATAGAGGGTAGACGAACTGTGTGAACCGGCCAGAAATTGCAGCGCCGATTCGAGTGGAATGTGATCCAACGCAACCCAACTATTAACCACTTTCGTTCCATCAAGTGGATAGTAGGAGTGGTCTTGGTGCCAAGGTGTGAGGGCGCCGTCGCTGTGGGCTTCCTTGATCAACAGGAAGTCATAGAAGAGCGTCAGGGTCGAACTGTCAAGCAGTGGCCATACGAGATCAGCGAGGGGAGAGTCGAAGATAAATCGCTGGAAGGGTTCTACGGTCTGCCACGCCCCCGAACTGAACGAGAACTGACCCTTGTCGCCCTCGCGCTTTACCACCCCGAGGTCGACGCTCGCACCAGCTAACGCCGCGGCGATTCCGGCTTCGACAATCGAGAGCCACGACGTTTCGAATGCACCCCGTAGACAGACAACGCCGTCGTCACCAAGGGCCAGGCGTGCATTGTCGCCAGCGCTTGTTGAGTAGGCATCGAATGACTGGATCGGACCGTCATCTACGTCCGTTCCTGTCATTTCCTGCCCTCTCGACCTTGAGCGTTCAGGTCAACGTTTGAAACGCTGCCTGTTCCGGACAACAACCCAATGGGGTGACCGAGGGGATTTGAACCCCCGACCCCCTGGACCACAACCAGGTGCTCTAACCGAACTGAGCTACGGCCACCAAGTAGCGCGCCATGATACGGGTGTAAGAGCTGAGCGATGCAGGTGTTTTCGTATCGATCGACTATGTGTGAATATGCCGTGTGGAAGGCGTACGAATAGCAGTTGTCGGTGGAGGCATAGCGGGCATGAGCGCTGCCTACCATCTCGTCGAAGCCCATCCCGATGCCGACGTGGTGCTCCTTGAAGCCGAACCAGTTCTCGCACACCACACTACGGGTCGATCGGCGGCGATTCTCGTCGAGAACCTGAGCACCAAACCCAACCGCGTTCTGACCAGGGCAAGTGTCGATTTCCTCCATGACCCCCCTGAAGGTCTAGTCGACGCTCCACTCCTGTCACCACGGACTGTGATGCACATCTCGTCAGAGGAGCAGTCTGAGGAGATGGATGAACTTCTGGCTAAAGGCAGTTCGTTGCCCTCGCCATCAGTAGAGCTCACGGTTGACGAGGCGATGGGCTACTTCCCCCCGCTGCGCCGGGAACTCATACACCGGGCTGCCCTTGAACCAGACTGTGCAGATATGGACGTAGGTGCCCTCCATCAGGCCTATGTACGCGGCTTTCGACGCGGAGGTGGTCAGATCAGCACCACTGCGCGAGTAGATGCCGCCCGTAGCGATGGTGACGGGTGGTGCCTAGAGACAACTGATGGCGTAATCGGAGTAGACGTCGTAGTGAACGCTGCCGGCGCTTGGGGTGACATGGTGGCAGTGAGTGCCGGGGTTGAGCCAATCGGCCTGCAGCCTCGTCGCCGCACCGCCTTCATGGTGGACGGTCCAGGTTGTGACACCACCGGCTGGTCCTTTACCGCAGGAATAGGACACAACTGGTACGTGAAGCACGATGGTGTACAGATGCTTTGCTCGTTGGGAGATGAGACCCCCTCTGAACCCTGTGATGCCAAGCCTGAGGAACTCGATGTTGCTTTGGCCATCGAGCGAATCAATGGAGCAACCACGCTCGGTATCCGGTCTGTGAACTCGGCATGGGCCGGCCTTCGCACGTTTACTCCGGACCTATCACTGGCTATTGGCCCTGATCCTGACACGCCAACGTTCGTTTGGTGTGTAGGTCAGGGTGGCTGTGGTATTCAAACGTCGCGTGGTGCCGGCCTGCTCCTCGCTGACCTAGCACTTGGCGGAGAGCCATCGGCGGTCTTCGGCGGCGCTGATATCTCGGGCCTCCTGCCCGGACGATTCAGAAGCCACGGGTAACCTCGTCTCTGGCCCCCGTAGCTCAGTCCGGATCAGAGCAGCGGACTTCTATTCCGAAGGTCGGAGGTTCGAATCCTCCCGGGGGCGCAAAATGTTGACTTACGGGGCCAAAGACAGCTTGTCCGACCTTGCTGTTCCCGGCATCAGGAGGGCATGCTGTCCGGTCCGGATGTAGGCAAGGGGTTGGAGCATGAGGGGAGCAACCACACGTCTTCAAGGCTCCCTGATGGTCTTGGCAGCGGGTGTCATGTTCAGTTTCGGGGCCCTCACCTTCAGGGCGCTCATCGAAGCCGACACATGGCAGTACCTGTTCTATCGCGGCCTGTCGGCGTGTCTGGTAGCTGCATTAACGATCGCCGTGATCGGTCGAAACCCGCTCCGTTCCGTGCAAGAAGCAGGAGCTAGGCAGGTACTAGCCGGCTTGTTGCTAGGTGCCATGTTCACCGTCTTCGTCTTGGCCCTGAGCCGGGTGACAGCCGCCTTCATCCTATTACTGCAGGTAACCAGCCCGTTCTTTGCTGCTCTGTTCGGGCGTTTGTTTCTCCGCGAATCGGTAGGCAGCGACACGATCATTGCCATGATGGTCGCAGCCGTGGGGGTGGGAATCATGGTCGGTGCAGGCATGGGAACGGGAGATTCGCTTGGAATCCTGCTGGCCCTGTTGCTGCCGATGTTCCTGGGCGCCTATACCGTCTTGATTCGTAGTTCTCCAGCCCGTGATCCAGGAGTTCCAACGATCATTGCTGGCTTTGCTGTAGCGGTAGTGGCAGGTGCCGTGTCACTGGCTGGTCCCGGAGTCGTCCTTCCGATAAGGGATGTTGCCCTTGGCTTCATCAGCGGAGGGGTTCTGATCGGTGTGGCGACGCCGATCTTCAACTATGCGCATCGTTTCGTGCCGCCGGCCGACACGGCCTTGCTTCTCATTAGCGAGATTGTTCTGGCACCATTGTGGCTATGGATCTGGCCTGGCGAAGTGCCCGCTGTGAGTACCTTGGTTGGCGGTGGAGTGGCCCTTGCCGCCGTGATCTGGTTGACAGCGAGAACCGCAGGCCCTAGGGGTTCATTCAGGCTGAGGCGAGCAGTCGGCCTCCACGCTGGGGCCATTCCACTCGACCCAGGTTCTACAAAGGTCTAAAGCCGCCACTGGCAATGTTCGGGGGTAGCTGAGCACAGGACCTACCCTTGGGCTATGCCACGCCCAGATGATCGGATCCTCTCAGCTGGTCCGGGCTGTCAGGTTCCGGCATCGGAGGTCATATGGCGGTTTGGCCCCTCAGGTGGACCGGGGGGCCAGCACGCCAACAGGGTTAACTCCCGGGTTGAGGCTGAACTTGACCTCACGGCGGTGCGTGGAATCGACGACGAGGTAAGAACGCTTCTAGTTGGAAAGCTGGGTCCAACCATGCTGGTGGTAGTAGATGCCACTAGGTCACAGACCCGCAACCGCCACCGGGCTCTAGACATGATTGAAGTACGGATGAAGGAGGCGCGAAAGACCCGGTCGGTGCGACGTCCGACGAGACCCGGTAGGCGAGCTGTGGAGAGGCGGCTGCGTGCCAAGCGCCAGCGGGGCCAACGCAAGTCGGAACGACGGGGCGGGTGGAGTGATGAGTGAGCGCTGTTTTAGTCAAGGTGATTGGTCAACAAGACCATGAGATCGGCCCCCAGTTTCTGGGCTTCTGCCTCTGTGACCCCATAGAGGCTTGCTACGCGTTTCAAAATGATGCGTTCCTCGCCCGTCCACGCTGAGGTGACAGTCACGGCTCCCGCCGCATCAGGTGTGAGCAACGAGGGTTGGGACACGTCTGACGAGCGTCGATCTAGGTGGCTGAAGAAGTCGAGGGCGCGTACTCCAAAGCGCTGAATCCAGTCCGGTGATCTCCCTAGGAGCTCGGCGGTGACGATGAGGGCCTGGTGCTCCTCGACCGTGTAGCCCGAGGAGACCTCAGACCAGCTGGCGTAGTCGGGGTCCACACAGCCTGCGCCGGTACCGGTACCGGTCATGGCGGCATCAACAAAGGCCTTCCGATATCCCGAGCCGGGGTCATCGGTTGTCAAATAGCGATCAATCCCTTTAGCCAATGCTGAGGCTTCGGCAGCCTGAACCTCGGGATCGGCGATCAAATCGGCTTCTGGTGGGTGCGACATATATAGGGCCTCGGTGATCACCGAAATCACTTCAGGTGCGAGGCGTAGCACCCCGTAGGCGTCCTCTCCTGAGGCATTCAACCTTGAGGAGGCTCCCTGATGGGCGGTATTGACCCACGGAACATCGTAGGTTGAGAAAGTCTCATGGAGTTCTTCGTACAGGATCCCCGCAAGGCGACGCGAATCCGGATTGTTGATCTGGTAGAAGGTCTCAGTACCTGGCTCGTCGGAAGCCCGCACGGCGCCGCCATTGTGGTGAACTGAGATGAAGACCCGTGGAGCGAGTGCGCTGGCGATCGCCGCCCGCTGGCGGATTGGCATGTGGAGGTCCGTCCGTCTAGTCAGCACCACTGAGTAATCGAGATCTAGGAGTTCTTTCTCTACAAGTAGTGCAACGTCGAGGTTCAGGTCTCGTTCAATAAGCCGATTCGAAGCGACAGAACCAGTTTCGGGACCGCCATGGCCCGGGTCGATGACGACGTCGACGGTGCTAAGCCTGGTGCCGGCCATTAGACGTATCTGGTTGGCACAAGGTGTGGTCACGAGCGGGGCAACGGGGTGTTCCTCCAGTATGGGAAAGGCGATGCCGTCCAGCATTACGACGCCCGGGTGGACCGTTTCGAGTGCCTGTTCAGTTGCGAGCCCATCTGCAGGGGTGCCAGCCGCGGTTAGGAGTAGGGCCAAGAGGGCAGCTAGTGGAAACGGAGAACAGCGGCGTGGGACAATTTGGAACACGCCGTGACCGTAGAACAGTTGAAACCCATGCGGAATGATCCCAAGCATCAGCCGGGGATCGACAGCAGAGACTATTCGTACAGGACTCTTTCTGTCATCTAGCTGTTCCTAGAATTGCTCCTCTTCAGTGGATCCGGTGATGGCTAGCGTGGAAGCAGCACCGCCTGAGATGACAGTCGCAACCTGGTCGAAATACCCGGCACCTACTTCGCGTTGGTGACGGGTGGCCGTATAGCCGCTGTCCTCCATGGCGAACTCACTCTGCTGTAGGTCCACGTACGCACTCATGTCACTCTTTGTGTAATCACGAGCCAGGTTGAAGGCCGAGGCATTAAGTGCATGCCACCCGGCAAGTGTTATGAACTGAAACTTGTAACCCATAGCACCCAACTCCTTCTGGAACGTCGCAATAGTGGCGTCGTCAAGGGCACCCTTCCAGTTGAACGATGGTGAGCAGTTGTAGGCGAGCATCTTGCCCGGGTATTCCGCATGGATGGCATCTGCGAACTCCCTGGCCTGGTCCAGGTCAGGGGTTCCTGTCTCACACCAGATGAGGTCGCAGTAGGGCGCGTAGGCGAGGCCCCTTGTAATCGGCGTTGCCATACCAGGCTCGGTGTCAAAGAAACCTTCCGCAGTTCGGCTACCAGTCAAGAAGGGGCGGTCGCGCTCGTCCACGTCGCTTGTGATTAGCGTCGCAGCAAGAGCGTCGGTGCGTGCAATCAGCACCGAGGGAACACCGAGAACGTCGGCAGCAAGGCGCGCAGCGGTGAGAGTGCGTATGTGCTGCTGCGTCGGGACGAGGACCTTACCTCCCATGTGACCACACTTTTTTTCTGAGGCCAGCTGGTCTTCGAAGTGGACACCCGCAGCGCCTGCGCGCAGCATGCGTTTCATCAACTCGTAGACATTCAGGGCGCCGCCAAAGCCAGCTTCCCCATCGGCCACAATCGGAACTAGCCAATCACGCAGAACTTCGCCGTTGTTTTCATACCATTCGATCTGGTCTGCACGCCGCAGAGCGTTGTTGAGGCGTTCAACGAGGGTGGGTACGGAGTTGACCGGGTAGAGGCTCTGGTCTGGGTAGACATGGCCGGCTGTGTTGGCGTCGCCGGCAACCTGCCAGCCAGACAGGTAGAGCGCCTGGAGGCCACCCTTCACATACTGGATGGCCTGACCACCGCTCATAGCCCCCAGGGCGTGTACGTAGTCCATGTTGTGCAGCAGGGACCACAACTGCTCCGATCCGTGGCGGGCTAGAGAGCATGCAGGAAGGTACGAACCGCGCAGGCGCACAACATCGTCGGCGGTGTAGTCGCGGATAGTTCCCATCCAGCGAGGGTTCTCTGCCCACTCGTTTTCTAGGTCATCGATCTGTTGTTGGAAACTGTCTCGCATTGGTGCTCTCCTTGTTTCAGTCTGGTGCCGTGGCAGCTGCTGGACTGTCGGGTGCCCTTACTTGTGCGCTATGGGCTTGGGGTCTCCATCAATCCAAGAACTCGTAGGCGGGAAGGGTCAGAAACTCGATGAACTCGTCGGCAAGAGCAACCCGTTCAAAGACTGTTCGTGCAAGGTCGAAGGGAAGGTCAGCGAAGGCTTCGGCTCCGAGGTCCTCGGCGGCTACCAGCAACTGAGTCTCGATGACACTTCTCACGAGGTCAGGTGTGATGGTGCGGCCATCTTGCATCTCAGAGCCGTGGCGGATCCATTGCCAGACCTGGGCCCTGCTGATCTCGGCTGTGGCGGCGTCCTCCATGAGGTTGTTGATAGCAACAGCACCGATACCGGCCAGCCATGAGGCCAGATAGCAGAGCCCGACATAGACGTTGGTGTCGAGGCCTTCGGCTGTGACTGTACCACCGGTCAAGTCGACAGAGAGAAGGTCTTCAGCAGTGACAGAAACGTCGGAACGCTGACGGTCAAGTTGGTTTTTTCCCTCTCCAAGCACTGCGTCAAATTCAGCTCTAGCTACGGCTATCAGGTCGGGGTGGGCAACCCAGGTTCCGTCACAACCGTCAGTAGCCTCGCGCCGCTTGTCAGCAGACACCTGTGACAGAGCTACGGCGGTTACCTTGGGATCGCGTCGGTTGGGAATGAATGCCGCCATGCCACCGATTGCGTGGGCTCCGCGCCTGTGACACGTGGAGACCATCAACTCTGTGTAGGCCCTCATGAAGGGAACGGTCATCGTCACATCAGCCCGGTCGGGGAGTACGAACTCAGGATTGGTGGCGAACTTCTTGGCAACGCTGAAGATGTAGTCCCAGCGCCCTGCGTTGAGGCCAGAGGAGTGCTCCTTCAATTCGTAGAGAATCTCGTCCATTTCAAAGGCTGCCAAGATTGTCTCAATGAGCACAGTTGCCTTGATAGATCCCCTCGGAATACCCAATGCATCTTGGGCGTGGCAGAACACGTCATTCCAGAGGCGGGCCTCAAGGTGACCTTCCAGTTTGGGCAGGTAGAAGTATGGGCCAGTACCGCGCTTGAGCGCTTCACTCGCGTTGTGAAAAAAGGCCAAGCCGAAGTCCACGAGGCTGGCTGGAGCCGGTCTGCCGTCGACGACTACATGGGCCTCCTCGAGGTGCCAACCGCGGGGCCGGACCATGAGCGTAGCGGTCTCCTCGTTGAGGCTGTACTCCTTGTCTCCAGCACGAAGGCTGAGAACGTGCCGGACTGCATCGTGGAGGTTCACCTGGCCTTCAACCACGTTGTCCCAAGTAGGGCTCATCGAATCCTCTAGGTCTGCCATGAAGACCCGAGCCCCCGAGTTGAGAGCGTTGATCATCATCTTTCGGTCGGTCGGGCCAGTTATCTCGACCCGTCGGTCCATCAGGTCCTTTGGCGGTGAGTTGACGCTCCAGGTGCCACTTCGTATCTCAGCGGTTTCGGGCAGGAAGTCGGGTAGTCGGCCGGAATCCAACTCCTCTTGACGGAGGTGGCGGTTGTCGAGCAGTTCGTCGCGCCGATCGCGAAAAGTTCGAACTAGGCCTGCAAGAAAAGCAGTGGCTTCGGTAGTGAACACGTCGTCTCGCCGAGGGTGGTCGTTTACCAGGACCCCGTCCCCAATTGATGTTGCGCCCACGTGAAGCCTCCTGCAGAGCGTAGTTTCGACGAGTATTCGCCAATATTTGACCAATGCTGGACGCGCTGAGGTCAGAAGTTAACTCCAGATGTCTCCGAGACAGAAAATATGGAGAAATTCTGCCTGGTTGGATACCGTATCCCCCCATCCAAGGAATCATCGGCCAACTGCCGCCGGGAGGGCGACATGCCCGAAAGCACACCTGATGCAGCCAACTACGACCCGGTTGTTCTGGGCCACCGCCTGCGCCACAATCGCCACATAACCGGCCTGACACTTGCCGAACTGGGTAACCGGATAGGGCGACCCGCCTCCTATCTCTCTCAGGTTGAAAATGGTCATGTCGAGCCGAAATTGGGCGTCCTGGCTAGGCTCGCTGTTGCCCTTGGATGCACGACGGCCGACCTTCTCGACCCGACACCTCCCACCCGTCGGACGGCTCTTGAAATTGATTTTGAGCGACTGCAGGCTGGAGCTTGGCGTACAGCTCTCGATCTGCCGGTCATAAGAGCCGGGGCCCGCCTGGACGATGACGCTCTGGAGGTCCTTGTAGGCCTGTATTCAGCCCTGCCTGGACTTGCTGTGACAAAAACAGGACTAGCCAATCTGCAGGCAGAGGATCGTGCCCGTAGTGCCAACCTGGCTCTCCGTACTGAGATGAGGTCAAGAGATAACTATTTTGCGGGCATAGAAGAGGTGGCAGCCGAAGGGCTGACTTGCGTCGGTTATACGGGCGAGGGACCCCCGTCTGAAAAGAACTTGACCGACTTAGCAGCCCACTACGGATTCACGGTTGAACGAGTCAAGGGCATGCCAATGACCGCGCGTTCGGTAACCGATACCCAACAGCGAGTTATCTACATCCCACAGCGCGATGATCTGACCGTTAGGGCGGCTCGATCAGTCATCCTCCAGACCCTGGGACACTTCGTGCTTGAACACGCAGAGACGACCGATTTCGAGGGATACCTCCGGCAACGCATCGAGTCCAACTACTTTGCTGCTGCCGTACTGGTTCCCGAAAAGGCAGCACTGGGTTTCCTCAAGTCAGCCAAGGTCGATCACGACCTGTCGATTGAGGACCTCAAGGAGAGGTACTACGTGTCCTACGAGATGGCGGCACATAGGTTCACCAACCTGGCCACGGCCAAGCTCGGCATTCCGGTCCACTTCCTGCGGACCGACCCCGAAGGGACGATCACAAAGGCCTACGAGAACGACGGAATCGAGTTTCCCTGTGATCCCGATGGGGCCCTTGAAGGTGCCCGGCTGGGTAGGCGGTGGGGTGCACGCCAAGCCTGGGGTGGTTCTGAGATCCTCCACTACCAGTTCACTATCACCGAGGCTGGAGAGTTCTGGTGTGTCTCATACATCGAGAACGCCACCGAGCGAACTCCCTACGCGGTCACCTTGGGATGCCGTTCTGAGGATGCCAAATGGTTTAGGGGAGGGGAGACGCTTAGGCGGGTCAGTACACGCAAGGATGATGATCGGATCGACCCAGACATCCTCCAACGCTGGGGGGGAGTCGCATGGCCCTCAGCAGCTGAGCGTAGTTTTGTGCTGGCGGCCTTACCCCCGGCGAGCAAGGAGTTCACACCCTTCCCCGGCATCGATCTCTTGGATGTGTACAGGTTCCTTGACCGTCAGGCTGGATTCGACTGAGTAGTGGTCGAATCAGGGTGTGCTTTTGGTGAACCCTCACCCGTGTCTGCCCTCCGGTGCACTTCGGCGACGAAGTCGGACAGGTCCATTCGCGTTCCCTCCCACACCACCGCGGTGTGGGTAACGAAGTTGTGGCCGTCCCAGCGGTGCAACTGATAGCCGGGCGGTTCATCTACCGCTGAACCAGTCATGGGGTCTAACTCCAGTCCCAACTGATTACCGGTAGAGGGACATACCGATACCAGCGTTGATCCAATGACCGTCTGGATGGGCCTGTGCAGGTGGCCTGCAACCAGAAGCTTGACTTGGGGGTGGTGCTCTAGGACATTCCTCAGCCGGTCGGCACCTTCGAGACCCGAGAGGTCCATGAATGTAAGGCCCGATGTGAACGGTGGGAAGTGTGTAAATATCAGGGTCGGCCTGTCGGGCTCCATTTGCAGTACGTGATCCAGCCAGTCCTCATGCCCATCATGGAAGAGGCCATCGTGTCTACCCGGTGTCAGAGTGTCGAGCCCAATGAGCCTGACCGGATAGCCATCGACTACGTAGCTGCAATGTTCTTCTGTAGCCGTATTGAGAAGATGGTCACAGAAGGCCGAACGAAAGGTATCCCAGACATCGTGGTTGCCTGGAATGGGTAGTAGTGGAATCTCAAGGCTGGACACGAGGTCAAGGAACATCGAGTATTGGACTTCGGTGCCATCATCAGTCAAGTCGCCGGTAGCCAAAATGACGTCGGGGACAGGGCTCAGACTGTTCAGATGTCTAACTACCCGGGCAAGGGTCTCAGAGGTATCCACTAGATCGCCGAACATGCCGGTGCTGTCGCGAATGTGGCAGTCAGAGATTTGGGCTATCAGCACCGGAAAAAGGATAAGGGAGTTGATCGCGAACGAGTCCATGGGGGTGTCACCAGATGGTCCCGAAACGAGCGGGTGAAGGGAATCGAACCCTCATCATCAGCTTGGAAGGCTGAGGTTCTAGCCGTTGAACTACACCCGCGGTGGCCAAGAGCGTAGCCGGGCATACACGCGGCGAGCAGTTGATTGTGAGGCGCGGACCCATCCCTCGGGGAGGCTGTACGTTGGCTGAGGGGGACCGGAGCGCCGGTACACTCCGGGCACTGTGGAGACGACAATTGAGACTTTGGATGGTGATCGGGTCAAGTTGACTGTTGCTGTCGATGCTGCTGAGTTTGACACGGCCGTTGAGCAGGCCTTCAAGCGTTTGGCACGGGAGGTGAGGCTTCCCGGCTTCCGGCCTGGCAAGGCCCCACGCAAGATCCTCGAAGCCCGCTTGGGGACAGGTGCTGGTCGCCAAGAGGCCCTCCAGTCTGCCCTTCCCGACTACTACGGCAGAGCGGTCTCCGAATTAGAGGTGGATGCTATTGACTCACCCGAAATTGAAATCACTGGTGGGGTTGATGAAGGTGGCGTCACTTTCGACGCTGTCATACCCGTTCGACCACGCCCCTCTGTGGCTGGACATGGCTCGCTGCGGGTGGAGATCCCAGCAACAACTGCTACGGATGAAGAGGTTGATAGCCAAGTCCAGATACTCCGAAACCAGCAGTCCACTCTTGAGACGGTTGAACGCTCCGCTGTCGACGGTGACCAGGTCACCATTGACATCGATGGAACCCACCAGGGTGAGGCCGTTGAGGGACTTACGACTACCGACTACCTCTACGAGATCGGGGCGGGTGCTGTAGTAGTCGAGATCGATGAGAACCTTCGCGGAGCAAGCGCAGGTGACATCGTCGAGTTTGACGCCGATCACCCAGATGGTGAAGGCCTCCTCACATTTCGGATCGAGGTAAAGGAAGTCCATGAAAAGGTCTTGCCAGAGATCGATGATGCCTTTGCCGCAACAGCCTCCGAGTTCGACACGGCTGCCGAACTGCTTGCAGACCTGAGGGAACGCATTGACACAATGAAGAGAAATCAGGCGGGGATGCTCGTGAGGGACCGCATAGCAATAGCGGTTGCCAACCTCGTTGAGGTCGATATTCCCGAGGTTCTAGTAGAAGCCGAGATCGACGGCCGTATCCGAGATATGGCCATGCGCCTTGATGCACAGGGTCTTGAGTTCGAGGGCTACCTGGAGGCCGTAGGCAGTGACATAGGCTCGCTCCGGGAGGACTACAGAGAGACAGCCGAGGTGTCAGCCAGAGTCGATCTGGGGCTGCGTGCCGTGGCAGAAGCCGAGGGTCTTGATGTCGAACAGGAAGATCTTGACAGCTACCTCGAAATGCTCGCATCACAGACCAACTCAGATGTGTCCGCCGTGGCCGAAATGCTCACTGGGTCAGGCCGGATGATCGAGGTCAGGGCTGACCTGCGTAAGCAGGCAGCGCTTGAGTGGTTGCTTGAGAGAGTCGAGATAGTCGACGAGGACGGCAACCAGGTTGATCGTTCGGTACTGGAGACCCCCGAAGTCATCACCGAAAAGGTCCGCGATGAGGTGATCCCCATGAGTAAAACTGGTAACACTGAAGGCGGAGGCGAAACGGCGGAAACCACTAAGGAGGAGGGCACCTGATGTCGTTGGCAGACCTGAACGTACACAACTACCTGGTTCCCACGGTCGTCGAACAGACCAGTCGCGGAGAAAGGGCGTTTGATCTCTATTCGCGCCTTCTCAAAGAGAACATCATCTTTATCGGTACACCGATTGATGACACCATCGCCAACCTTGTATGTGCACAGCTTTTACACCTTGAGTCTGAGAACCCGGACCGAGACATAAGTCTCTACATCAACTCACCAGGTGGCGACATCAATGCCCTGTTCGCCATTTACGACACTATGCAGTACACAAAGCCCGACATCACGACGATCTGTTTCGGACAGGCAGCCTCCGCTGCAGCCGTGCTGTTGGCTGCCGGTGCACCGGGTAAGCGCCTTGCGTTGCCTCACTCCAGGGTCCTCATCCACCAGCCTTATGCGGGGGCTCAGGGCCAGGTGTCTGATATCGAGTTGGCCTCCCGCGAGATCCAGCGCCTCAAGACACAGCTTGAGGAAGTCCTATCTAGCCACACGGGTCAAGAGGTTGAGAAGATCCACGCGGACACTGACCGCGACTTCGTGATGACTGCTCAGGAGGCCAAGGAATACGGGATAATCGATGAGGTGATCGATTCCCGTGAAATGGCTGATAACAGCGGTGCGATAACAGTGGTCACCTGATCACAGTCTGATTCGTGCTGAACTAGATGGTTCACATGGCTGAAAAGACAGGACAGGGGGTGCGATATGGCAAAGTTCGGTGAGGGCGGAGAGTTGTTGAAGTGCTCCTTCTGTGGAAAAACGCAGAAACAAGTCAAGAAGCTGATCGCAGGTCCGGGCGTCTACATCTGCGACGAGTGCATAGACCTTTGCAACGAGATTATCGATGAGGAACTGTCTGAGCCCACTGATCTCTCGATGGGAGAACTTCCAAGACCCAAGGAGATATTCGCCTTCCTTGATGACTACATCGTGGGCCAGGACCAGGCAAAAAAGATCCTCTCAGTGGCCGTCTACAACCACTACAAGCGGGTGCAGGCTAAGGACGGACCTGGAGACGATGTCGAGTTGGCTAAGTCCAATATCTTGCTTATCGGTCCGACAGGTTGCGGCAAGACCCTTATGGCCCAGACCCTTGCTCGAATGCTGAACGTCCCCTTTGCCATTGCCGACGCAACCGCTCTCACCGAAGCTGGCTATGTTGGCGAGGACGTCGAGAATATTTTGTTGAAGCTGATCCAAGCAGCCGATTACGACATCAAGAAAGCTGAGACTGGGATCATCTACATCGATGAGATCGACAAAGTGGCACGCAAGAGTGAGAACCCTTCCATTACCAGGGATGTCTCTGGTGAGGGTGTGCAACAAGCCCTCCTGAAAATCCTCGAGGGTACGACTGCAGCGGTGCCACCACAGGGGGGACGCAAGCACCCCCATCAAGAGTTTCTACAGATAGACACCACGAATGTTCTATTTATCTGTGGCGGCGCCTTTGCTGGACTCGAAACAGTTATCGAAAACCGCCTGGGTGGAGTGGCAGTGGGCTTCGGTGCCGACGTCCGGACTCCAGGCGAAAAGGACCTTGGTGCCCTCTTCTCTACAGTCCGCCCAGAGGACCTGATCAAGTTCGGCCTGATTCCCGAGTTCATCGGACGTCTCCCTGTGGTAGGCACAGTTTCCCAACTCGAGGTTGAAGCCCTCGTGCAGATTTTGGTTGAACCCCGTAACGCGCTCATTAAGCAGTACCAAAAGATCTTTGAGTTTGAAGAAATCGAACTCGAGGTAAGTGAAGAGGCCTTGGTGGCTATTGCCGAACAGGCACTCGAACGGGGTACCGGTGCCCGGGGTTTGCGCGCTATTCTCGAAGAGGTTCTGCTTGATGTCATGTATGACCTCCCCGGTGACGAAGAGGCAGGCAGGGTGGTCGTTGACATCGGAACAGTCCGCGAGCGTCAGATGCCGACGGTGCTGCCCCGCGAACACGAGCGCCGCGACCGCGCCGCCTCCTAGCCTCATCTGGCGATCGTGGAATACCGCGACGCCATTGACTTTCTTGATGGACACGTAAACCTTGAGGCCACAGCAGGCCGGATCCATGGGCTGAGTCTGGATGCGATCAGGGGTCTCGTTGCATCGATGGGCAATCCACAGTCCGATCTGACCTCGCTTCATGTCACAGGCACGAATGGCAAGGGCTCTGTCGTAGCCATTGCGAGTTCTCTCCTCACAGCAGCGGGTCTGAGGGTGGGGTCTTACACGAGTCCCCATGTCGACACTGTGAGGGAGAGATTGAGAATCTCAGGTGACCTGATCAATGAAGATGAATTTGCTGAACTTGTATCCGATCTGGTCCGGTACGTGGGAGCGCTTGACGAACAGCCTTCCTACTTCGAGCTACTAACTGCGGCGGCCTTTCTCTGGTTCAGTAACGAGGCTGTCGACGTGGGTGTGATTGAGGTTGGATTGCTGGGTCGATTCGACGCGACCAACGTGGTCGAGTCAAGCGTCTCTGTGATCACGAACATAGGACTTGACCACACTGACGGCATTGGGGACTGGCGCAGGGCCGTGGCCACGGAAAAGGCCGGAATCATCAGCCGAGGTCGGCCATTGGTGCTTGGAGAGACCTCGGTTGACCTGCTTGAAGTATTTATGGACGAAGGGCCTGATCCACTCCTAGTGCGCGGTAGTGACTTTGGGGTGGCTGCTTCCAGCCCAGCCGTGGGTGGCCAGGTTTTGGACCTTTTTGGGCCTTATGGGCGGCACGACGAGGTCTATCTTTCTCTTCACGGGCCACACCAAGCGGACAATGCCGCTGTTGCCGTGACAGCTGCCGAGGCCATCTTGGACACGAAACTGGGTGACGACGTGGTATCAGAGGCACTTGGAGGCATGGCAATCCCGGGAAGACTTGAAGTGGTGTCTAGCCGGCCGCTGGTGGTTCTAGATGCCGCACACAATCCTGAGGCCGCATCTGCACTTGCTGACACCGTGTCGGACGTGTTCCCCGGGGCGCGGAGAATCCTCGTACTCGGAATGCTCGGACCCCGTGAGCCTGGAGCGGTGGTGGCTGAGCTCGCCCGGCTCGTTCCAGACCTGGTAGTTGTTTTTACGGCACCTTCCAGACGAGCCGTACCGGCCCAGGTTCTGGAGTCGACTTGTCGACGAAGGGGTCTAGATGTCGAATCGGCGCCAGACGTTGGTGAGGCGGTGAGACGGGCAGTCGCCCTGGCCGGCGAGGACGACATGGTGCTAATCACCGGCTCGTTCTATGTGTTGTCCGGAGCGAGAACTGCGATCGAAGGACTTGCCGGATCCGACTATGAGGAGTTCGATAGCTGACAGTGGGGCCTAGCCTGCGGGCATGGAGAAAACACTCGTCATTTGCAAGCCTGACGCCGTCGAAAGGGGTCTCGTAGGTGAGATCATTGGTCGCTTAGAGCGTAAGGGCCTGGCAATCTTGGCAAGCGAGCTACGTCTGCTCGATGCAGAACAGTTGGAACGCCATTACTTCGAGCACACTGAGAAGCCGTTCTTTGGTGATCTAGTGGCCTTCATGTCGCGCTCGCCGGTGATGTTGCTATTGGTGGTTGGCCCAGAGGGGACAGTCAGCGTCGTTCGCACCCTGATGGGTTCCACGGATCCTTGTCAGGCGAGCCCAGGAACCATCCGCGGAGATTTTGGCCTAACTGTCACAGAGAACCTGGTCCATGGCTCCGATTCGGTTGAGTCGGCGCAACGGGAGGCCCACCTGTTCTTCCCGGATCTGGAACTAGAGATCTGACTTCTGCGAAATCACTCCAATCCTGTCCTCCCTGAGTGGCTGAGCATGCACCCAGAGTGGCAAAATCACAATTAACGCGTTACGGTTTCGTTGGAAATATGGCTTGCCAGGCACTTTGATACTTGGCTCTGGAAGCACCACTGCGTGCTTCCTATGAGGAGCAGTCGGTGGAGGCCTACGGTTAAGTAGCCATCTGAAAAATGTGATTGAACGGAACAGATCGATGGGTGTCAGCGGAGCACGGATAGCGAGGAAACCCATCTTCGGTGGGCGTGACATCGCTGTTGACCTGGGCACCGCTAACACGCTCGTTTACGTACGAGGCGAGGGAATAGTTCTTGACGAACCATCGGTGGTAGCCGTCAACGTTATTGACGGAACCCCACTGGCAGTCGGTTCGGAAGCCAAGCGGATGATCGGGCGCACACCTGGCCATATCCAGGCGACGCGACCATTAAAAGAAGGCGTAATCGCCGACTTCGAAGTCTGTGAGAAGATGTTGCGTTACTTCATTCAGCAACTCCACAGTCGCCGCTGGTCAAAGCCACGCATGGTTATCTGCGTGCCCTCCGGAGTCACCGGTGTTGAACGGCGAGCCGTGCAGGAGGCGGCCGAGTATGCAGGAGCGCATTCACCTACCTACGTGATTGAAGAACCCATCGCAGCGGCGATAGGAGCTGGCCTGGATATCGCCGCTCCCAGCGGTTCGATGATCGTTGACATTGGTGGAGGAACAACCGAGGTGGCGGTCATCTCTCTTGGTGGAGTAGTAGCCAGTCAGTCGTCCCGGATCGGTGGTGATGAACTCGACGAGGCTGTAGGGCAGTTCATGAAGAAGGAACACAGTCTAAGCATTGGCTTGCGGGCAGCCGAGGAGATCAAGATTGCTCTGGGTTCCGCAGTTCCCCTCACGCGAGACCGCCTGGCTGAGGTGAGGGGGCGAGACCTGGTTACTGGATTGCCGCGCCTCGCGACAATCTCGACCACCGAAATACGTGAGGCCTTGGAGGAACCCGTTGCCTCAATAGTCGATGCGGTAAAGGTCACCCTTGACAGGACTCCACCTGAGTTGGCAGCCGACATCATGGAACATGGCATAACGCTCGCGGGTGGTGGGGCACTTCTTGTTGGCCTTCCAGAATTGCTCTACGCCGAAACCGGCATGCCGGTCCGGCTAGCACCAGACCCTCTGTTGGCCGTGGTGCTTGGAGCCGGTCGAGCACTCGAGGAGTTTGAATTGTTTGGCAGCGTCATCTTCGGCGACGGCAACCAGTAGCCCATGGCGGCCCAAAGGCCCGCTAACAGGCCCCGCCCCACGCTTCTCATACTCTTGGCGGCGGCTCTCACCCTGCTGACCCTCCAGTTCCGGGGCCTACAGCCACTGGACGCCTTCCAACAGGGTGTGAGGGACATCGTCGAACCGGTTCGCACCCTCAGCGACCGGTTGACTGACCCGATCCAAACCGCTTGGAACGGCGTGTTTGACTACGACGCCCTACGAATGGAAAATGAGCGTCTTGAGATAGAGCTGGCGCGGATGCGTGGAAATACGTTGACCTCCGAGGCTGACACGGAGCTTCTCAGCAGGTTGTTGAGCGAGGTCGATATCGCCTATTCAGATTTTGACACCTTGGTGGTGCGACTACTCGGAAGACCTCCTGGGAACTTCTCTTCGCACATGGTCGAGGTTGACAAGGGCACCGACGATGGACTGAAGGAGGGTATGGCTGTGGTAACCGGTGCTGGCCTTGTTGGCCGCCTCGACCAGGTCGACCGTTCTCGATCACTTGTACAACTTGCAACCCACCCGGACTTCAAGGTGGGGGTTCGTCTCGTGACATCACAGGACGAGGGGCTTGCCAATGGCACTGGAACCGAGGGGCTCGTACGAATTGAGTCAGGCGTACGCCTAGATGCACAGGTCGAGCACGGTGAGGTGCTTGTCACCTCAGGCGGCCGCAGCCTGTTTCCAGCCGACATCCCAGTGGGGCGTGTGTTGGACCCTGATTCGGATGCCGACTACCGACGCTCCATCATCGTTGAGTTGTCAGCCGACCTTGAGAACCTCAGTTTCCTAAAGGTGGTCCTACCGGTACAACAGACAGGGGTTGTGAGGTGAGCAGCAGACTCCGGGTGCTAGCGGTTCTCCTGACGGCTCTCATAGCTCAAGCCACCCTTTTGACTGAGATTCGAATACAGGGGGCCACGGTGGAACTGATGATGGTGATTGCGATACTCGCAGGCTTCCATGGCGGCCCTGAAAGGGGGATGTTCGTGGCATTCTTTGCCGGCCTGTTACAGGATTCGCTCATCTCAGTTCCACTCGGTCTTCATGCTCTCGTGTTCCCGCCGCTTGCGGTGGCGGTGAGCAGCCTTGAACAGCGGATGGTCCGCCTGACGCCAGTTGCTGATGCGTTAGCTCTGCTTCTGGCTAGCACGGCTGGCATCTTCATGATCGTGGCCGCTGGTCTCCTGTTCGGGCTGTCACCATTTGACCCGAGCGTCCTCCTGACAAGGATCCTCATAGCGGCAGCGATGACGACAGCAATTGCCATTCCGGTTAATCGGGCGGTTCGTTGGGCTGTCATGGGAGGCCTCCCACCCGAAATAAAGATTCGATCGATCGACTCCTGATTGCCGCATACAGAGACCATGGACGAGATCGCCCGATACAGGATGCGCGTGTTGGCCGTGGTGGCCATTTCACTCTTTGGTGCCCTTGGGGCGAGACTCTGGTATTTGCAGGTGATGATCAGCGAACAGGCCGTGGCAACGGCGGCCAGCAACATCACCAGGGTGATCGACGTGCCGGCCCCAAGAGGGCGGATCCTTGATCTCAAAGGCCGGACGCTCGTGGGAAATCGCCTCACGACGATGATCACAATCAATCCCCGTGAATTAGAAGAAGCCGACCTTGGCCCAATTGAGCGGCGAAAGATGCTCACAAGCATCGCTATCGAAGTGAATCGATCAGGGCAACTCCTGAAAATCAGTGATATTGAGGCCTCTTTGGCCAACCGGGCCTTTGGCTACTACGACGACATTCCCATAGCTCTGGATGTGAGTGAAGATCTTCTTGTCTTTTTCGGTGAGCGCGGAGATCTGTATCCGGGAGTGAAGGTTGTCGACAGCACGGTCAGGTCATACCTCTACGGCGACCTAGCCACGCACCTGTTGGGTTGGGTTGGTCCTGTGAACGACACAGAACTGGCCACGCGAAACCCACAACCCGGCAAGGAGTACCGGTTGAGAGATGAGATCGGAAAGGCAGGAATCGAGTTGATGTTTGAAGGCGACCTGCGGGGAGTAGCTGGCCGGCGCGTTGTCGAAGTTAATCGCCGCGGTGAGATTGTGCGTGAACGAAAGGACCTCTTTGAGGCACCGGTGGCCGGTGACGATGTGGTCCTCACCATTGACATAGATATTCAGTGGTTGGTCGAAACGGAGTTGGAACGAGCCGTTTCCTTGGCACGTGCCACAGTTCCCGAAAAGGAGGTGGGGGCAACTGAAGAACCTCCCGATTTCCTGGCTCCCGGTGGTGCAGCCGTGATTCTGGATCCAGCAACCGGAAGTGTTGTGGCGATGGCCTCCTACCCCTCCTACGACCCCAATGAGTCCATCGGAGGGTTCACCCTCGAACGATGGGCAGAACTGAACGACCGGGCAAATGATTTACCTATGTTCAACCGAGCAATCCAGGGCGAGTATGCACCCGGCTCCACCTTCAAGTTGTTTACGGCACATGCGGCGTGGCATGAGGAGGTGTTTGGGGTAGGGCGTGTCCCTGAGGCAGATGAACTCTGGGATGATCCTGGTTTCTACTTCCTGCAGAGTTGTAGGGCAGATGCCGTAGAAGAAGAGGAGGCCAGTGGTTGCATCTTCAAGAATGCGGGTGAGAAGACCTACGAAAGGGTAGATCTGCCCAGGAGCCTGACGGTCTCCAGCGACGTCTACTACTACATGATTGGAGAGTCGGTCTACATCAATCCACTGCACTCTGAGACAGCAATCCAGGATGCGGCTATCAGTTACGGCCTAGGTCGAAAGAGCGGGGTACCACTGCCGTTTGAACAAACTGGATATATGCCAACAGCGGCTAACCGCGAACAGAGGCATCTAGATAACCCCGTGGCGTTTCCATTTGGTGAGTGGTACTCGGGAGACAACGTGAATACCGCCATCGGACAGGGTGATGTTCTCGTCACCCCGGTCCAGTTGGCAAACGCGTATGCGACATTTGCGAATGGGGGCACCCGAATGGCACCGACGATGGTCAGTCGGGTGGTGGACAGAGGTGGTGAGACAGTTCGAGTGATAGGAGCACGGGTTGTCTCACAGGTCGATATCGATCCGGTGTTTCGCGAGTTGGTTCTTGAGGGCCTTTCAGGTGTGACTGCTGACCCTGAAGGAACTGCCTATTGGGCCTTTAACTCGGAAGCAACAAACGGTACGTACTTTCCTCTTGAAGAATACCCGGTAGCTGGAAAGACTGGCACTGCTGAGGTCCGTGGGAAGGCGGACACCTCGTTGTTCGCCGCATTTGGGCCGGCCCAGGCACCTACACACGTGATGATTGCTGTCTTGGAAGAAGCTGGATTCGGTAGCCAAGTGGCTGCACCGCTTGTTGCCCGTGTACTTGACCCCGTCCTGACGGGAACGGCTGTCGAGGCGCCTACGGCAGCAGTCAGGTATGCACGGTCCGCGGCCCTGCCATTGTGCGTCTCTTGGCATGAGTGGATCACGGGTGACACTCTTGAACGACTTGAAGGGATTGACTCGACCGCTGAGCCAGAGAGTGGCCCAGTGCTGGATGCCGATGGAACTGTGAGGGTGCGCGGGCAGCGTGTCGCGTGTGGTCCCCTAGTTGATGAACTCATCTCCAACCTCAAGGCCGACTGATGGTTGATCTGCGAAAGCCCCGCTTTGACAGGCCGACTGTCCTTCGCCACATCGATCTGTTGCTACCGGTGCTGGCATTCGCCATTGCTGGAATCGGAGTTGTCATGGTCTACTCGGCTACGCGGGGACCGGCTACGGACATGCGTCCGGCTGACACGGTCTTTCTGTATCGACAGATGCTGTTCGTCTGCATGGGTGCAGCAGTTATGGTGCTTTCGGCTTGGATAGGTCACCGGTGGGCCCAGCGGCTGGCGTTGCCCATCCACCTCGGCTTGCTTGTACTCCTTGTGGGCGTACTTGTGGTCGGAGTGGAGGTGAAAGGGGCACGGGCGTGGTTCCAGTTTGCCGGTTACCAATTCCAGCCTTCTGAGTTTGGCAAGGTGGCTGTGATCGTCGCCCTTGCAGCATGGATGGGGGCCATGCGGGAGGTTGGGGCTATCCGGTTGGCTGTAGCGATCCTGATCGTGGGGGCTCCGGTTGGATTGATTCTCCTACAGCCGGACTTAGGGACGATCTTGGTCTATGGGGCGATTGCCGCTGGGATGATTCTCGTTGCTGGAACGAGAGGCCGCCATCTCCTGATCTTGGGGTTGATTCTGGTAACAGGGATGGTCATGGTCTTTCAGTCCGAGTTGTTGGCTGACTACCAGGTGAAGCGCTTACTCGTGTTCGTTGATGAGGAAGCCAACACGGCTGCGAGCTACAACTTGGAACAGGCACAGGTTGCAATCGGTAACGGAGGGTTGAGCGGCACGGGCCTTTTTGAGGGAACCCAGAACATCTCCGACTTGGTGCCAGAGCAGCAGACGGACTTCATATTCACAGTTATCGCTGAGGAGACTGGTTTCGTGGGTAGTGCGGTCGTACTGGGCCTTATTGGTTTGTTGTTGGCCCGGGTCTGGAGGATCGGGAGAATGGCAGATGACAGGTATGGCATGCTGCTTGCAACGGGGGTGTTCTCGATGCTCCTGTTCCAGGTATTCCAGAGTGTCGGCATGTCAACCGGGATCATGCCGATCACCGGGATCCCACTTCCCCTGGTCAGCTATGGGGGCTCTTCGATTCTGACCACTTTCATCGCACTGGGCCTTGTAGAGAGTGTCCACATGAGGCGCCACCACCACAAGACTCGGGCTGCTTTATAGGCGACCACGGCCGGTGTGTCCCGTCTGTGGAGATGTTCGATACGCTTACGGGGTCATGAGTTCGCTCTGGCCCGAGCTCGAGCGTGTTCTCGGCGAGGTCCAGAAGCCGGCCCGCTATATCGGTTGCGAAGATGGGATGATCGTCCCTGAGCACCGTCCCGAAAAGGCGGCCTGGCTCCTGATCTACCCGGACACCTACGAGGTGGGGCTCCCCAATCAGGGTCTTCAGATCCTGTACGAGATCATCAACGAACGGCCCGAT
>PBSS01000022.1 GCA_002726315.1 Acidimicrobiaceae bacterium | reverse complement strand
GCGCATAGAACGCATGGCACCAGTGTGGTCGCCCGCCCGCCTCTCGGCGACGTATTTCGCCTAATCGACCAACAACCTCTCTTCAATGAAAGTTCCTGACCCTGGCGGGACTGGCCAAGTTGAGGGACTCAAGGCGCTCAGCCACTACGTTGACGACCCCATCAGTCACCTCAGCCATGCCTCTGACCAGGAGAGCCCCCGCCCCTGCGACCACCTCAAGGTGGTGAGCCCAGCAGCCCTTCGAGACGATCACGTTGACGAGGCCTGTCTCATCCTCAAGGTTCAAGAAGGTGATTCCGTTAGCGGTGGTTGGGCGCTGCCGGTGCGTCACCACACCGGCTACTACCACCCGCTGACGGTTTGTCACCAATCGCAGGTTGGTAGCGGTGAGCACTCCCTCGGCCGCCAGGCGCTCCCTCACGAACCTGGTTGGGTGACCGTCGGGCGACACCCCCGTAGCCCACAGGTCGAACCGGGCACTATCGACAGCGGACAACTCAGGAAGCAGTGGCGGCTCCACCCCAGTCACAACGCCGGGCAGATGCTCAACACCCGAAGTGGCCAGGGCTCCTGCTGACCAAAGGGCCGAGCGGCGATCCACGTCGAAACACCCAAATACACCAGCGGTGGCGAGGGCCTCCATGACTGTGCAGTCGGGCTCAATTCGACGCTGCAGGTCCTCGATAGATCTGTAGGGGCGGCCCTCTGCCATGCTCTCTGCCAAGTCGTGGCCCACGCCCCTCACCGACCCCAAGCCCAACCTGACTGCAAAAAAAGAACCTCCGGCATCTTCCAGGGTTGCTCCTGCATCAGACAGATTCAGGTCAGGGGTCCGTACCTCCACTCCGTGGCGGCGGGCATCTTGTACCAGGGTGTGGGGGGCGTAGAACCCCATGGGTTGAGCGTTCAGCAAAGCGGCACAGAACGCAGCTGGGTGGTGGAGCTTGATCCAACAGCTGGCGTAGACCAGGTGGGCGAAGGACACCGAGTGGCTCTCGGGGAAGCCGTAATCCGAGAAGGCGGCCAACTTCTCCCAGACCTCAGCGATTGCCTCCAATGGCACCCCGCGTTCGATTGCTCCGTCAATGAAACGCCTGTGCAGGGAATCCATAAGTACTCGGCTGCGCTTTGAACCCATTGCCTGACGAAGGGTGTCGGCTTCAGAGGCGGTGAACCCGGCCACATCGATTGAGAGCTGCATGAGCTGCTCTTGGAACAGCGGTACCCCAAGGGTCCTGGCCAGGGCTTTCTCACACAAGGGGTGCGGGTAGGTAACCGGTTCGCGACCACTGCGACGCCGGATGTAGGGGTGCACAGATCCGCCCTGGATGGGCCCTGGACGGATCAGGGCTATCTCGATGACCAGGTCGTAGAAGCAGCGGGGCCTCAGCCGGGGCAGGGTGGCCATCTGGGCCCGACTTTCGATCTGGAACACCCCGATGGTGTCAGCAGCACAGACCATGTCGTAGACAGCGTCCTCCTGGGGCAGGTGAGCTAGATCGACCTGCACTCCCTCGTGGGTGGCGATCAGGTCAACGGCCCCGTGGAGGGCACTCAGCATGCCGAGGCCCAACAGGTCGAACTTGACGAGGCCCGCTGCGGCACAGTCCTCCTTGTCCCACTGCAGGACGCTGCGATCGTCCATGGTGGCCCATTCGACGGGGCAGACCTCAGCCAGAGGGCGGTCACAGATGACCATGCCACCCGAGTGGATACCTAGGTGTCTGGGGGCACCACACAACTCGTCGGCCATCTGGGCTACCTGTGCCGGAATGGCAGAGTTGGGCTTCTCCTTCTCCTCATCGGTGGTATGGAACCTGTGCTCTAAGCCCTTTGCGAAAGCGTCCTGCTGTCCTTGGGCGTAACCCAGTGCCCTTGCCACATCACGCACCGCCGATCGGGTTCGGTAAGTGATGACATTGGCCACCTGGGCGGCGTGGTCCCGTCCGTAGCGACCGTACACGTACTGGATTACCTCCTCGCGGCGGCCACTCTCTACATCTATGTCGATGTCGGGTGGCCCATCGCGCTCCGGCGACAGGAACCGCTCAAACAGGAGCCCCAGGCCTACCGCGTCAGCATTGGTGATACCAAGGGCGTAACAGACAGCAGAGTTGGCGGCAGATCCGCGCCCTTGACAGTAGATATCAGAACGGCGACAGAACTGGACTAGGTCCCAGACCACGAGGAAGTAGCCGGCAAACCCGAGTTGTTCGATGACGTTCAACTCGTGGTCCACCTGTTCCCATGCTCCTACCACCCGTTCTGAACCCCTGGGCCCGTAGCGATCGGTGGCCCCCGCCTCGGATAGGTGGTGCAGGTAGGCAATCTCGTTGAGACCGTCTGGGCACGGATAGGGAGGAAGGTCGGGAGCTATCAGGTCCAGGTCGAATGCACAGCGGTCCCCCAGTTCGGCTGCAGCCTCAACCACCCCGGGGAACCGGGCGAAACGGCGGGCCTGATCATCTCCTGAGCGGAGGTGGGCACTAGCAGACGCCGGCAGCCAGCCGTCCAGTTCCTCAAGGGAGCGATGGGCTCGCACGGCTGCCATAACGGTGGCCAGGCGGCGGCGGGAGAGGCAGTGGTAGTGGACGTTGTTGGTTGCCACCGCCGTGACCCCGGTCGACATGGCCAGTCCGACCAGAGCCTCGTTCCTGCCCGCGTCAAGAGGGTGGCCGTGGTCCCAGAGCTCAACGGCCACACGACTGTGGCCGAACCGAGCCACCAGGTCGTCGAGGACGCGCCGGGCGGTCGACGGGCCTTCGTCCATGAGGGCGGTGGTTACTGCTCCCTTGCGGCAGCCGGTGAGGACAAGCCATGGTGCCCGATTCGAACAGCCACTTCCTCCCTCGAACAATCCTGTCAGCACGTCGAGAGAAAGCCGCGGGTGGCCCTTACTCCCGGCCAACTGCGCCTCGGTAATAGCCGCGCCCAGGCGGGCGTATCCAGTGGGACCCTCAGCCAATACCACCAGGTGTGTGCCGGGAGGATCCGGGGAACCGGTACGAGATGACGGGGCATCGATCGTGAGCTCGGTTCCAAATACCGTGGGTAAGCCGTGTCGTCGGGCTGCCTCTGCGAACCGGACCACCCCGTAAAGGCCGTTGTGGTCGGTGATGCCCAGAGCTGTCAAACCCAGCCGGGATGCCTCAGCTACCAACTCTGCGGGATCAGAGGCGCCGTCTAGGAAGCTGAAGTGCGAATGGCAATGCAACTCGGCGTAGGGAACGTGACTCGACACAGATTTCGACTGTATCGAACATATGTTCGATACCCAAGATATCCGGTGGGTTCTCTCCTCAGCCCACCAGGCCGCTAATGAGGACGTCCACCTCGGGGGGGCAGTCGCTCAGGTCGCCGTCTGCGATGCAGGGCTGGTTCAGGAGCTCTGCCACCAACTCGGCACCCACGCCACCGAAGGTGACAGGAACGGTCACCGACGGAGCCGTAGAGGTGGTGTTCTCCCCTGCCGGTGGAGCCGTCGTGGGTGGAGCCGTCGTGGTAGTCGGCACTGGTGGAACCCCGGTCGTGTCGAACCCCCGGGCTGCGTTCTCAGCCAGGTGGGCTGCCCTCGTGGCAGGCCCGTACCAGCCGTCGACGGTCACTCCAAGAACAGTCTGGAGAGTTCTAGCAGCAGTGCTCTTGCCCCACACGTAGTGAGCATTAAGAACAGCCTCCTCATCGATGGGAACCATCGTGGTGGTAGTAGTTGGAGGAGAGGTGGTCGTTGCCGGAACAGCCGTGGTCACAGGGGCCGCATCAAGGGCCGTCGTGGAGGCCGGAACCACCACCGTTGTGGTAGGTGGCATCGTTGTCGTGGTGGTCGGCGGGGCAACCGTGGTAGGTGGTGCCGGGTAGAGGACAGGTCGCACCGAAGGCTCAGCAGCACGCGAGGCCAACACACCGCCAGCGGCGATCACACACAAGGTCGTGACGACCTGAATTACCCGACGAAACATGACCCCATAGCCTCGCACTATCGGACCCGAAATCCGCGGCATGCCGACTGATCTGCAGTTTCAATGCCAAATTGGTGGTTACACATCCTGTCAACCCGATACGGCCAGCGGCGCTAGCCTGAGCCTCTGATTAAGACCCCGACCAGAACCACAAACCGGGAGACAGATACTTCGTGAGCGTTCCAGAAGACTTCGACTACAGCAGATTTGGCCTGCTCACGGAACTCGTCGACGACTCCGGCTACCAGCACAGCATCGACCGTTTCAGGTCCTGTGAAATCGTTCTTCCTACCTTCGCCCAACTGGCCGACCCATCGCGTATCCCCGATGGGATAAGGAATCGGCTAACCAGCATCGACCGTGACGCCGCTGACCCACTCAACTTATTCCGAGTCCACTGGTACAACGACCTCCATGGAGGAGTCGTCGACGTTCCTGAACACGTGGTGCTCCCAAGAGAGTTGACCGGAGTGGAGGCCCCGATCATCGTGGCCTTCGGCAACCGCTTCCCCATGATCGCCGCGCACAAGGTCCTGGCCGCCTACGCCTGCCTCGCTCCCAGGGTGGTGACTGGACAGTTCGACCCGACTGTGCACCGTGCGATCTGGCCATCGACGGGCAACTACGCCCGGGGTGGTGTGGCCATCTCAACGCTCATGGAGTCACGCGGTGTCGCTGTACTCCCGGAGAACATGAGCCGGGAGCGCTTTGAGTGGCTTGACCGCTGGATCGCCGATCCCAACGACGTAATCCGTACCACTGGTTCTGAGAGCAACGTCAAGGAGATCTATGACGCCTGTGACGAACTCAGTCGCGACCCAAACAACTTCATCTTCAACCAGTTCACCGAGTTCGCCAATCACGTCGGTCACCACGAGGTGACGGGTCGTGCGCTGGAGCACGTCTACGAACACAACTGTGACAGGCAGCCAGGGCTCAACCTGGCCGCCTTCGTTGCCGCATCCGGTTCGTCGGGAACCCTTGCAGCAGGTGAACGCCTCAAATCTGACCACGGCGCCAAGATCGTTGCCGTCGAAGCCCTCGAGTGCCCGACGATGCTCAACAACGGCTTCGGTGAGCACAACATCCAGGGCATCGGCGACAAGCACATCCCCCTCATCCATAACGTCACCAACACCGATGTGGTCGTGGCTATCAGTGACCGGTCTTGCAACGAGTTGGGTGTCGTATTCAACACCGATGAAGGCAGGGGGGTGTTGGCCGATGTGCACGGTGTCGACCAGAGTGTCATCAGCCAGCTCGACCACTTGGGGCTCTCCAGTATCTGCAACGTCCTTGCATCTATTAAGACCGCACGCGCTCTTGACCTCGGACCTGACGATGCGATCGTCACTGTGGCCACCGATGGAGCCGAGATGTACGGCAGCGAACGTGAGTCGATGGCTGCGAGTAGGTACGTCGGCGGCTTTGGCCCCGATGAGGCAGCAGCGGCGATCGCTGAGCACCTAGTTGGGGTCGACACGAATAATGTCGAGGTACTCGACGACTTCGGGAGGGACCGCATCTTCAACCTTGGCTATTTCACCTGGGTCGAACAGCAGGGTGTGGAGTTCGAGGACTTCGAAGCACGCCGTCAGCAATCCTTCTGGAAGCAGATCCAGGGTCTCGCTCCCGCGTGGGACAACATGATCGACGAGTTCAATGCCCGGACTGGCGTTTCGGTCTAGCACACGTCGATGGACTAATCATCAGGTGACCTCCCAGCAGCAGCCCATCGGTTGGCTCGGTTCTCCACCAGGTGCCCGTTGGCCCAATGACTCAGAGGAGCTGGACGCCAACCCCAACCCGTTCATCCGTTACAGGAGCATGCTCTGGTCCCATCACCGGGCCCTTGAGGTTGGACTTACCGACGGAGCTTTCGTTGACATTGTGCGCCGGCTGGACGACGCCGTCGCTGAAGTCGACGGCAAAGGGTTTAGGGACACGCCACTTGTCGACCTGACCAAGGTCGGTTCCATCATCGGCCACACAGGTGGGCTGCTGGGAAAGGACGAGACCGGCAACGTGTCTGGCACGCACAAGGCACGGCATCTGTTCGGACTAGCGCTGCATCTGGAGGTGGGCGATGTACCGACCGACACTCCGCTGGTTATCGCCTCCTGCGGAAATGCCGCCCTGGCAGCCGCCGTTGTCGCACGGGCGGCCGGCCGGCCACTCACTATCCACGTTCCCGCATGGGCCGATACGACTGTGTTGGCAAAGCTCGACGACCTGGGTGCCCATGTGATCATCTGCGAACGTCGACGGAACGAAACGGGTGATCCGTGTGTCCTGCGCTCCCGAGAGTTGGTCGCCGACGGTGCAGTTCCGTTCACGTGTCAGGGAACCGAGAACCTGATGACGATCGACGGTGGACGGACCCTCGGGTTCGAGCTTGCATCCGACCTAGCTGGTGTAGGAACCGATGAGTGCCGACTGTTCATTCAGGTCGGCGGTGGCGCCCTAGCCAGCTCCTCCATCCAAGCCCTTTCCGAGGCAGTGGACTTGGGGGTCTTGGCTGACAATCCCCGACTTTACGCAGTCCAGTCCGAGGGTTGTGCCCCCCTAAATCGCGCCTTCATGATCGTGCAACAACTCGATGATCCCTGCGCTGCTATTACCAGCCACGACAACTCCGACATCATGTGGCCGTGGGACGACCCGGTTTCCCTGGCAACAGGCATCCTTGACGACATCGTCTACGACTGGCAGCCAATCGTGGGTGCGATGATGACGGGTGGCGGTGCTCCGGTCGTGGTGACCGAGGCCGAGTTGGCCGATGCACACAGACTCGTCAACTCACACACCAGCGTGGGGGCCGACCCGACCGGAACTGCCGGCCTGGCCGGTCTCCTGGCAGCCCAACGCCACAACCTGGTCGACAACGACACAGTGGTCGTCCTCCTCACGGGCATTGAGCGCTGATTGTCAATTAGCATCGGGGCTTTCTGGATCAGCCGATGGATCCGATCACTCCCTCGACGAAGAAGTCCATTACAAGCATCGAACTGTCGTCCATCGTCTCGCCGGCAGCTACGACCAGATATCCGTACTGGTCATTGATCGGGCCGCTGAAGACGTCGAAGTCGCCAGCGATAATCGCCGCCTTCTTGTCCGCCACGGCTGCCGTTACACCCGCATCGACGTCTGCAGCGATGTCTGCGATATCGACCACACCGTCGGCCATGGATCCCCAGTAGGAACCCGGCTCATAGGTACCTGTCTTAGCGGCCTCGATAATCTCGACGTATCGGGGACCCCAGTCCCAGACCGGAGCAGTAAGGAAGGCTCTGGGAGCGAAGGAACTCATGTCGGAGTTGTAAGAAACCCAACGGGCGCCAGCCACCTCGGCCTTCTTGCCCGTGGCGGGAGATTCCTGGTGCATCGCAATCACATCAGCCCCCTCGTCGAGCAGAACCTGAGCCAAATCCCCCTCAACTGCTGGGTCCAACCACGTATCGGTCCAAATCACCTCGACCTGTGCATCCGGGTTGACAGAACGAACGCCAAGTGCGAAGGCGTTGATGCCCCGGATGACCTCAGGAATTGGAAATGGCGCCACGTAGCCGAGCAGGTTCGACTCGGTTGTGGAACCAGCAACCATTCCGGTTAGGTACCGGGGCTCGTACATGCGACCAAAGGTGTTGCCGAAGTTGGTGTCATTCTGCTTGAAACCCGACACGTGTTCAAAGATGACATCGGGGTACTCGTTGGCGAGAGCCAACATGTCATCCATGTAGCCAAACGAAGTACCGATGATCACGTTGTACCCCTGGTCGATGAAGTCACGGACGTGGTTGCCGAAGTCCACTGTTCCCTCGGGGACGGCTTCGACGTAGGCGGTCTCGATACCCGTCTCAGCTGCAGCTGCCTTCCTCCCCTGATCGTGGGAGTAGGTCCAACCAAGGTCTTCGACACGTCCGTTGTAGATGAATGCAGCCTTGGTGTCGGCCCCGGCGTCGGAACTGCATGCCATGGCGAGCATCCCGAAGCTAAGGATCACTGCCAACAAACTGAAGAGGTGCCTGAGACTCGTCATTTCGATATTCCCTTCCGTTGGGCGTGATCGGGATCACCGCATCGAGCCCAGCCAATCCCGCCTCTAGGCGTCCTGCATCCTTTCAGGTTTTCTGCTAACACGCTGCCGTTTGACGAGGATGAGGTCAGCTGATCATGTGGCATTCAGTTGGAGAGAAACCCGGTTGGCTCCGTTGGCTACTGCGGCCCTGAGGATTCCTTCCACCGTAGACAGGATCGTTTCGGGGTCACCGCTGACCGCCGTGCCGAACGGTCCGACCTCCACGGTCAAACCGGCTGATTCTGCGACCTGAATAGCTGCCAGCACGTGGGGTCCAGGATCACCTTCTACAAAGGGTTCAATGGTGAATTCGGCAATCATCTGCACCGGGTCATCATGCACCAGATACTCGCAGTCGGGAAACAGTACTCAGGCCCTGAAGTCGAACCCGGCGATCTCGCGCACCTGATCGGCGAGGCCCGCTGCGGCTGCATCAAACAGTTCACGGCCCAACTCGGGGTTGGCTCCGGTGGGGTCACCGATGTGGCCATCGGGTCCGAAATCCCGGCTTGTCCACCCGAACTGGACAGAACCACCGAAACGCACCGATGCATTGTCTGCCATCCATTCGGGGACACGGCGCACGGCGAGGTCCATGTTGACCTCTTCAGGCCTTAGATGGGCGAAAACTGAGGTCTCGTTGAGGCCACCATGGATACCCATGCCAAGTTCTTCTTTAGTGCTTGTACCACCGGACGCCGGCGGAAGGGACGGATGCACGAGGAAGGTCAATAGGTCATGCCTCACCCGGATGTCACGGCAGGCCACCGACAGAAGCGAGGTATTGCCACCATGGGCATTTAGGAACACGAGCCTGCGCGCTGAGGTACCGGCCACGCAGGTGGCGATGTCATCAAGAACCTGCAGCATCGTCTCGGATCTCAAACACAGGGTTCCGGGGGACCACGCGTGCTCAGTCGACTTGGACACGGTCAGGGTTGGCAGTAACCAGAGGTCAACGTCGTCGCAGACGGCGGCCAGGACCGCCGAGGCCACCTCGTCGGCGATGACGGCATCTACCGACATGGGCAGGTGAGGACCATGCTGTTCGATGGCGCCAACGGGTAGCAGAACTACCGAGTCGGTACCGATCGCATCCGTGACGCCCGGTCCCGACAGGTTGGCAAGACGGCCTGACATGGGGCAACCCTAACCAACGGACGAGGTTTGGGTCGCTCCGGACCAACCCAATGCTGGGACTCCAGAAGCTGTCAATCTGTCGCTGCTGCCCCATCCAGCCCAGTCCAGCGGTCCATACCATCAACGTCGATGCCCAACAGGTCAAGTGCCCGGGCAGCGGTATGGGAGACGACTTCTTCCAAGTCGTCAGGGCACGTGTAGAGGGCTGGAACCGGGGGAAAGACGATCCCACCCATCTCAACCACCCGGGACATGAGACGGAGGTGTCCTAGGTGCAAAGGCGCCTCCCTGACCATCAGCACCAACGGCCTCCGTTCCTTGAGTGTCACGTCAGCTGCCCTGACCAGAAGGTCCGCACTGTGAGAGTTGGCAATAGCCGACAGTGCCCTGATCGAGCAGGGGGCAACAAGCATCCCAGCCGACCTGAACGACCCGCTCGCAGGGCCGGCAGAGATGTCCCTTACCGGATGGACGACATCGGCAAGACCCTCCACCTCGACCATCGAACGGTCGGTCTCGAGTCCGATCGTCAAGCGACCCGCCGTGGTCACAATCAGGTGTGACTCAACATCGTCCAACTTGGCCAGCATCTCGAGTGCCCGAACCCCGTACGCAGCCCCACTGGCCCCGGTCAAGCCCAGAATCACCCGTCTCATTACGTCAACCCCGTTCTGACAACGTGTTCGATATGAACCTACCCATGCGACTATTCCTACCATGACGTACGCAGCCATCCCCTTCCGGTACTGCTAACCCAGAGTCGATCAGTAGCATCGATCTAAGCCAAAGCCCTGAAGGTGGAGTGCCATGGAGACAACTGAGTTGGTCTTGCGGGATGCCAGGCTGGTCGATGGCCGGCAGGTGGACATCCATACACTTGACGGGCTGGTACACGGGGTACACGAGGCCGGAGTGGAGGACTTCGCCAACCTCCCCTGCGAAATGCTTGACGGTTGGCTGATCCTGCCAGCCATGACTGAGCCCCATGCCCACCTTGACAAAGCACTCACCGCTGAGTCTGTGCCCAACGCCACGGGTGACCTTGAAGGGGCCATCGACGCATGGGTTTCTGCTGCCTCGGCTGGGCAGTTCAGTTTCGAAGACACCGCCAATAGGGCCCTCACCGCCATGGAACTGCTCCTCGTCCATGGCGTTACAGCCGTACGTACACACGTGAACGTGGGTAACGGCACCCAAGGCCTCGAGGCTGTCCTTGAGGCCCGGCGGCACATGGAGGGTCTCATCGACGTCCAAATCGTTGCCCTCACGAATGTTCCGATGACCGGCCAGGAGGGAAGGACGAACAGGGCTGCGCTGACGGCAGCCATAGAGGCCGGAGCAGACCTAGTCGGTGGTTGCCCACATCTCGACCCGGATGGTCCAGGCCTCATCGGCCATGCACTCGAGGTTGCTACCGAAGCCGGAATCGGACTCGACCTCCACATGGACGAGGACCTGGACCCCTCTGTCTTGACCCTCCGCGACCTGGCCCGCCAGGTCATCGATACCGGTTTCGCCCACCCGGTGTCAGCGAGCCACTGTGTGAGCCTTGGCATGCAGTCCCCCGAGGTCCAGGCTGAGATCGCGGCCCGGGTGGCGGAAGCCGGGATCTCAGTGTTTCCCCTCCCCCAGACCAACCTTTTTCTCCAAGGCCGTGGTGTCCCGACGGCCACGCCACGTGGCCTTACTGCAATCGCTGCTCTCCGTGAGGCCGGCGTAGTGGTTGCCGCCGGAGCCGACAACGTCCAGGACCCGTTCAACCTGGTCGGCCGCAGCGACCCCCTGGAGACCGCCAGCCTGCTGGTGATGGCCGGGCACCAGTCCCCTGCCGATTCCTACTCGATGGTCAGCACCTGCGGCCGACAAGCCCTCGGCCTCCCAGAAGCGTCTATCCAACCGGGCGACGTTGCCGACCTCGTAGCGATAGATGCACCGTCGATACGGGCGGCAATCGCCGACGCCCCGATGTCACGACGTGTCTTCCGACACGGTGTCCTGGTCGCATCAGCTGACCAGCAGATCAGCATCCACCGAGCCAGCTGAGCCGACTGTCACCGCAATGTGCGGTTGTCATAGGATCCAGCGGTGACCGAGATCAGGGACTTACGCAGTTTCATAGACGCACTCGAATCCGATGGCCTGTTGGCCCGAATCAAACGTCAGGTCTCGATCCGACATGAACTGGCCGATGTGGGCGCGGCATTGGCCCAGTCGGGAGCCGGTGCAGGACTGTTTGAGAATGTGGATGGAAGCCCTTGGCCCATCTTTTGTGGCGGGGTCACATCACGCCGGCAGACCGCCGTTGCCCTGGGGTGTGGTCCGGATGAGATCATCGACGTAATGGAGGATGTACTCGAACCTGCCAACGGAATCTCTCCGGTTCGCGTCGAGAACGCAGCGTGGCACGCGAACCGGGTATCAGGAGACGACGTTGTCGACGCTGACCTGCCGATCCCGATACACAGTCGAGGCGACGGAGGGGCCTTCATCACCGGTGCCGTGACTGTGGCAAAGGATCCTGTGTCGGGAAGGGGCAACCTCGGATACAACCGCATGTTCAAGCTGGGGCCAACGAGATTTGGTTTCAACGTCAACGAATGGCGCGATGTCGGCACCTTCTGGAAGTCTCGCAACGAGCCAGATTCACCGTTTCCGGTGGCGTTGGCCATCGGTTTAGATCCAGCGGTGATGATCGCTGCCGGTGTAAAGACCCCGGTGGACGAGTTGTTCATCGCCGGTGCAATCCGCGGAACCGGCACTGAGGTCTGCAGGGGGACCACCGTCGACATCGACATTCCTGCATCCGCCGAGATCGTCATCGAGGGGATGCTGCACCCAGCCAACCGCGAACCTGAGGGTCCTCTAGCCGAGTTCCACGGCTACCACGGAGAGTCCTGGAACAGCCCTACCTTCGAGGTGAAGTCGATCTCATGGCGGGATAACCCGATATACCAGACAATCATCCCCGGCTGGTATGAGCACGTGTACATAGGCAACGTGCTGCCGAGGGAACCGTTGTTGCGTCGGTTCGTACGCCATTTGGATCCTGCAGCCGATGTCCACATTCCGCCCTATGGCAACGGCTTCCTTGCAGTCATCCAGGTCGACAGAGATAATCCCGGAGGCCCGAAGAACCTGGCCATGGCAGCCATGGCCGCCCACATCAACATTCGCAATGTCATCGTCGTTGACCGCGACATCGACATCTATGCGCCATCTGAGTTGCACTGGGCCTTAACCAACCGCGTCCACTGGGATGATGACGTCTTCAGCATTCCCTATGCCCAAGGTCATGAGATGGACCCGACCGCAGACCAGCGGGGGGTCAGCACGAAGGTCGGCATCGACGCCACCTACAAGAGAGAACGGCGCGACTACGGAGAGCGCGTGACATATGCGCCCGTGGACCTAGCCAGATACATGACCTGAAGCCCCATGACGACTATGGGAACTTGGGCGATGCGTTTTGGCGTGATCCGACTTTCATCTGAAAAGGGAGTCCCCTCGGATGTCCCGGTGAACAGCATCGGCGGCATTGCGCCCCGAAGCTCCCACGACGCCCGCTCCAGGGAAGGTTCCTGCACCCGACAGATAGAGGCCCTTGACAGGCGTGCGGTACCGGGTCGTCTCACGGGGTCGACCCAAGAATGCTGCTAGGGGCGTGACCGCACACGACGGAGTGTGGCCCCTGTGCATGGCGAACTCGTTCTCATAACGAATTGGGGTCATCGCCCGCCAAGATTCAATAAGGCCGAGCGCCCCAGGTTCCATCATCCCAGCCCACAGTTCCAACCAGCGTTCCGGTTCAGCCGACCCCTCCCATCCGCCCACCAGGGCGTAGGGGGTGAATAGGACCTCGAGACTAAGCACGTGTCGACCCTCACCGGGAGACATCGTGGGATCGGCTATGGATGGAAAGTCGAGCAGGAGCGTCGGCAGTTCTGCCACCCTTCCCTTCGCCTTAGCGATGTGGGCATCTGCCACCTGGTCAGGTGAGGGCGACACGCACACGGACTGACCCAACTGGTCCAGGTCGGGATGGCGGTCGGCCAAACTGGAACCCCATGCCGGGGTCGGCCTTCCCGTGAGGACTGCATCAACCTTGGACTCGAACCCTTCAGACACCGGCATCTTGCGCCAGCGCTCCGCGCAACGGCGGGCCACTGGCGGCAGGTCACCCAGCCAGTCCACGAATACACGTGCCGGGTCGCATGCGGCTACGACCACGTGGGCCGTCAGGAGCGAACCGTCGGTTAGACGAACACCCGTGACTCTTCCGTCGTCCACGACCAAACTGTCGACTCGACTGGCGCACCTGACACGCCCACCAGAGGACTCCATTGCCGAGCGCAGGGAGTCGGTCAGGGCTCCGCTACCACCGACCGGTCGACCGCTCGGCACAAGGTGGTGCATGACGTAGTTGATTGCGGTGAGGCCCGTTCCAGGCGTGTCGGGAGGAAGACCCCAGATGCTGGGGCCCCAGGTGATTCCCGGCATCGAGAGGTGCCAGTCATCGAAGTACCTAGCAAGAACATCACTGGCGCTGGAGCGTGACCAATCCAACAGGCGGGCCAGGCACCGGGTCCGATGGCGCAGGGCGACACCAGCAAAGTGCTGTGCTGACGGAATCGTCCGTGCAATGTCAACCGCCAACTCGGCAACCGGCATGGCGTCGAGCAGGTACCTGCGATAGGCATCCACCTGATGCGGATAGGAGGCTGCCAGGCCTTCGACGGTCTGCTCCGCATCCGGAAATACGACCCATGGCTCGGCACCATCGTGGAAAGCAAAAACAGCACCGGCGTCGGGCTCCACGTAGCAAAGGCCATGGTCAGCAAGGCCGAGTTCGTCGGCAATCGGCATGGCCCTGATGAGAGTGTGCTCACAGTGGCAAATGTTGAAACGTGCACCAAGGTCATTGACAGTAGAGGTACATCCACCGACCTCAGGCCTCGATTCCAACAAGAGGGTATCGACCCCGGCCCGGGAGAGATACGCACCACAGATGAGGCCGTTGTGCCCCCCACCAACGACGATTACCTCTGCATCTGCCACTTTCTCACCCTTGGTCAGTCCTAGTCCGGTGTGGTCAGGGGAACCTAGGTAGGACATCAGTGGCCAGCCGGCTCAACTGATCGTCAACCGCGCCGTAGGAATCACCTGGCATCATCGGAAACAGCATCAGATTCTCGACACCGAGCAGGTCCCGATACCACTCGATCTGCTCTCCCACGTCATCGGCGGTGCCGACCAAGCAAATCCTTTGGTCAATGGATTCCTCCAGGGTTGGGATCAGGCCTGGTGCCGCCGGCCTACCGTCCTCCCCCATGTACCCCTTGCTCCAGCCGTAGGGCCCAAGGAACTTCCACATCTCGTCATGACCGGGACGGACCTCCTCGATCGCCTGCTCGTAGGTGTCCGCCACGTGCACGCACCGCACCAGCATCCGCTGTTCTCCCCGCTCGAGGGCCCGACCATGGGCCTCCTCCCAGATCTCACCGAACCGGTCCCACTTCTGTTTCGTAAACGTCGGATGGTTATTCCAAAAAACCCCACCCCACCCCCAGCGGGGCACTTGTTCCAACGTCGGAGGTGACGTGACCGCCTGCCATGTCTCAAATGGGTAGATGGGCTGTGGCACAAGGGTGAGTTCCTCGACGAAACCGCCCCGGTCAGGGATGCCTTGTGGTGGGAAGTCGTAAAACTCTCCGTGGAATGAGAACCGCTCCTCTTTCAAAGCCAAGTTGATTACCTGCATGGCCTCGTCGAACTGAATCCTGTTGAGCCTGTCGGCCTCGACCTGCTCGGGGTTGTCAAAGCTCCCGATCTTCGTACCCAGCACCTCTGCCTCCCGCGGGACCGTACCCCTACCCACACCTAGGATCGCCCTTCCGCCAGAAATGTTGTGGAGCGTGGCGAAGTCCTCTGCTAACCGCAGGGGATGCCACTGGGTGACGACGTTGAAGGCCATTCCGATTCCGATGCGCTCGGTGCGTTCGGCTATCACCGCACCCAAGAGGATGCCGTTTGGTACGACCTCATAGCCCTCATATTGGAAGTGGTGCTCGGTCAGCCAGAAGGAGTCGTAGCCAAGATCCTCGCAGCGCACCGCCGTGTCGATTATCCGCTCAGTCGCCTCCCAGACCACCTCAGGGCCATAGCGCCTGTCGGTCGGCATAGGAGAACCGGGACCTGCGTCATCCATTTCGACCCCGCCAAACAAAAAAACTCCGGTGCGCATGCGGGTCAACATAGGAGGGGCGGACGCAGGCTGCCCAGTCGTGGCCGGACTGGGTCCAGGCCCGTTTCGACTCGGTGCACAGTTGTGGCTATCGTTACCGATTCAGGATCAAACCCTGAGTAGACCACCAGTTGCTAGAAACTCACAGCGGAGGAACGAGTGGTAACAACTAACCGTGTAGTAACCGACGGATGCCTAGCATTCGACAAGATCGGGATGATCTTCCCTGACGGTACTGAAGCTCTCCGTGACATCTCCTTCACGGTAGATAAGGGCGAGTTCGTCACAGTTGTTGGTCCATCGGGATGCGGCAAATCAACCCTGCTCAAAATTGCATCAGGACTCCTTGAGCCGACTAGTGGTTCCGTGTCGGTAGATCGGGACCACCTCGGATATGTCTTCCAGGATGCCACGCTCCTGCAGTGGCGAACGGTACGAGCCAACGTCGAGCTATTCAGCGAACTAAAAGACGTACCGGTTGCCGAACGCAAGCATGCGGCCCAGGAAGCGATCGACCTCGTCGGCCTGAAAGGCTTCGAGGACCACTACCCCAAATCACTCTCGGGCGGCATGAAGATGCGGTGCTCCATCGCAAGGTCGCTGACGCTCAAGCCACCGGTGTTTCTCTTTGATGAACCCTTTGGTGCTGTCGACGAGATCACACGCGAGCATCTGAACAGCGAGACACAACATCTCTTTCTCCAGGAGGGGTTTGCGGGCCTCTTCATCACCCACTCAATCAGCGAGGCGGTATTCCTGTCGACAAAGGTTCTCGTCATGTCCGCCCGGCCAGGCCAAATAGTCGCAGAGTTCGATGTTCCGTTCGACTACCCACGCGAACCGAACCTCAGGTTCGACCCGGCCTTTGCGGAGTTGAGCGGGAAGATATCGGTGGAATTGAGGGGGTCGCACTCATGAAGACTGGCAGCACGCCAACTGCTGAAATGAGCCGCTCAGAGCATGTCGCCAGGGCCACCCTTCCTCCCATCGCACTCGGGCTTGCCCTCGTTGGCCTCTGGTACTGCATCTCGTACCTTGTGCTCGAGGAAAGCCGCCGCTTTCTCCTGCGTCCTATCCACCAGGTGATCGAGGTGGGGTTCCTTGACTCAGACAACAGAACCGAGGAACTCCTGGCCCTCTGGTCCAGTACCAAGATTGCTCTGATCGGCCTGGCCATCGCCATCTCGATCGGCTTCACGCTGGCGACTCTCATGAGCCAGGCCAAGACTGTCGAGAAGGCAATTTTTCCATACATGGTGACCCTCCAGGCCATTCCTATTCTGGCAGTCGTTCCGCTTATCTCCTTCTGGTTCGGCACAGGAGCGCTGTCCCGGGTCGTGGTCTGCGTCATGATCTCACTGTTCCCAATCATCGTGAATACGCTTTTTGGACTGCACTCAGCTGAACAGGGAGCGCACGACTTGTTCACCCTCCACCACGCAAGCAGGGTGACACGACTCAAAAAACTGATGTTCCCAGCCGCCCTACCGGCAGTCTTTGCGGGTCTCCGAATCTCAGCGGGCCTGTCAGTCATCGGCGCAATCGTCGGCGACTTCTTCTTCGGCAAGGGCGACGCCGGTATTGGACAGCTCCTGCGACGCCATGCCAGCAGGCTCCAAGGAGAAGAGTTGCTGGCATCAGTGATCCTTTCTTCGCTACTCGGGGTGGTGGTCTTCGGCTTTTTCGGTTGGGTCCAGAAGCGTGCAATTGGACGCTGGCACGACGCCATCTCAGTGGAGGCCTGATCTCCAGTAGCGGCCCTCAGGCGACTGCCACCACCGCCACCTCAACTTTCCAGGCCGGCTGGGCCAGCTCAGGCACATACACCAGGGTTGAGGCCACCATGCTCCCGCCGAGAGCACTGTCACGTGCCGCCATGACAGTGCCCAGGTCCTCGCCAACAACCACATAAGTGGTCACTGAGACAATGTCGTCGTAACTCATCAACGCCTCGTCCAGGATCACCGCGATATTGGACCACACGGTGGTCACCTGTCCGGCCAGGTCCACGGGAACAGAGCCATCCGGTCGGATCGGCAATATCCCTGAGGTGTGGAGCATGCGACAGGACGATTCCGTCAACACGCCATGGGCATAGTTTGCAGCAGGTGGGGCAATTCCGACTGGATTGATTTGCCTCGACCCCATAGGGTCGAACGCTAGTCGGAGCAGGCTTAGGAGGAACGCCGGGCTAGCGTTGCCGGCTATGAGCCTCGGGATCGTTTCCCACTATCAGGACGAGCATCTGATCTCCTGTGAGTTGGAGATGACCCACTGCGAAACAACCCGGAATCACCGATGGTCACAACGCTGGTAACCGGAGGTGCCGTTGTAACCGTTGACGACGACGGGACGATCCTCGATCCGGGTTGGGTCCTAATTGACGATGACCTGATTGCCGATATGGGCTCAGGCGAGCCCCCGGCCCATCTGCTGAACTCGACCGACCTGCTTTTGGATGCCACAGGTGGGGCAGTGATGCCGGGGATGGTCAACGGCCACACCCACCTGTTCCAGACCCTCTTCAGAGGTCTGGCTGATGACAAGCCGTTGTTGGACTGGCTGCGAGACTGTATCTGGCCGGGGGCAACCGAGTTGGATGCAGAGGCGGCACACGCGGCGGCCACACTCGGCATGATTGAAAACCTGCGCGGTGGAGCAACATCTGTAGTCGACCATCAGTACATCCATGGTGCTCCGGGTATCGACGACGCCATCTGCCGTGCTGCGGCCGAGGTGGGAGTCAGGTTCATGCTGGCTAGTGGGTGGGCTGACCGCAACTACTATCCGCCCCTGACCGAATCAGCCGACATGGTGCTGGAACGGATCGAGCCAGTGAAGGCAACTTGGAACGCCGCCATGGACGACAGGATCAGGGTGGGGCTAGCTCCACTCATTCCATGGGGTTGTTCAGATGAGGCTATGGGCTCGACGGTGGCGGCATGTCGGTCGTGGGGTGGATCCACCCACCTGCACTGTGCCGAAACGGCTATTGAAGTAGAGATGAATTTGGAGGAGCGGGGCCTGCGACACGTCAACTGGCTGGATTCTCTGGGTGTGCTAGGCCCTGACCTACAGTTGGCCCACTCGGTCTGGTTGGACGACACGGAACTGAACCTGATTGCACAGAGTGGAGCCATGGTCATCCACTGTCCAGTCTCCAACATGTACCTGGCGTCTGGTGTCGCAAGGATCCGAGAAATGCTAGATCTGGGCATCACAGTCGCTCTGGCCAGCGATGGGCCGGGCAGTAACAACCGCCAGGACATGTTTGAAGCCTGCAAGGCAACCGTGCTCTTACAGAAAGTAGACCGCCTCGACGCGACGGTCCTCCAACCAGAGGAGGTCCTGGCGATGGCTTGCAAGGGTGGAGCGGCGGCAATGGGTCGCCCCAGCGACCTTGGTTCAATCCAACCGGGGATGAAGGCCGATCTGGTGATCGTCGATCTGGAGACCCCGTTCACCGGACCAGTCCACCGGGTTCCGTCAGCCCTTGTCTACTGCGCATCCCCCCGAGATGTGGTCCACGTGATGGTCGACGGTCGGCTCCTAATCCGCGACCGAACGATGACGACAGTCGATGAAAAAGCAGCCATTGCCCGAGCTAAGGACACGGCACGCAAGGTGTTCCAACGCGCGGGCATCTCAACGAGGATCGTCTGAAAGCGTCCGTCCCACTGTGGCCCGTGGGATTCCATGGACCAGTGCTATCGTCAGAACCACATACTGGATCATCTGCTCAACCGCCTGGCGTATCCACGGGAGAGCCCACAACAACCTGCGCGAAAGTGGGGTTCGAGGGCAATGTCGCTAGTCACCAGCTACCACCGACCAGACTCCGCCAGAGAGGCTCTGGCCGCATATGGCAACGTGGTTCTGGGCCAGAACGTGGCGATTTAACAGTTTGCTGTTCGGGGAGCACCTCTGCCTTCTACGTGGGGGTGGCGACCTAGGCACCGGGGCCGCTCTGCGACTCCACCGGGCAGGGTTTCCGGTTGCCGTGTGCGAACTAGAAAGCCCCCTTGCCGTCCGGCGTACCGTGGCACTCTCAACGGCGGTCACCGACGGGGAGACCACCATCGATGGCCTCATGGCACGTCGAGTCGATCAGCCCACTGAGGTGCTGGCCACCGCAGCTACGGGGGTGATACCGGTGCTGGTCAGCCCGGAACTCCCGGACATCCCACGATCAGTCGTGATCGATGCCAGGCTGGCCAAACATGCCCTTGACACCACTATCAGTGATGCCTCCCTCGTAGTCGCCCTGGGTCCGGGGTTTGTCGCCGGAAGTGACTGCCACGCCGTAGTAGAGACGCTCCGTGGCCCCCACCTGGGTCGGGTCATCTGGCAGGGGTCCGCAGCAGCTGACACCGGGATTCCCGGCGAGATCGGGGGTCAGAGTTCTGAGCGGGTGCTAAGGGCACCAACCCACGGAACGGTCGTCTGGGATGTCGGAATCGGTGACACCGTGGAAGCAGACGCCGTACTGGGACAGGTGTCGGGCGTTGAGGTAGTGACGAACCTTGACGGGGCCGTACGCGGCCTGATTGCAGACGGATCGACGGTTATAGCCGGAATGAAGATCGGTGACGTAGACCCACGCGGAACGAGAACAGACGGTGGGGCGGACATGTGGGAGATTTCAGACAAGGCCCTTTCTGTCGGGGGCGGTGTACTCGAGGCTGTTCTGACATGGCTGGATCGGAGCAGTTGAGCCAGATGTCGGGGCAGATGAGTACAGAGATGACGAGAACAAGCCTCAATCTGATCCCAGAGGCACCCGCAGAGACGATGGTAAATCTGGCGGTCACTGCCGAGGAGTTGGGGTTCGGACGCTGCTGGGTCTACGACGAGGGGCTAGCCACCCGCGATGTGTACGTCACCATGACCGCGATCCTGCTCGCAACGAGCCGACTGGAGGTAGGCCCGGGCATAACCAATGCCTACACACGGCACCCGGGTCAGACCGCCGCTGCGATAGCCAGCCTCGACGAGATGTCCAATGGTCGGGCCTTCCTGGGCCTAGGGGCCGGTGGCAGCCTAACTTTGGACCCACTCGCCATCTCGAGGGACCGACCACTTGAGACCGTCCGACAGGCAATCGCGGCCTGCCGCAACCTGTTCGCAGGTGAAACCGTCGACATGGAAGGCCCGGGGTTCTCACTTCGATCGGCCCGTCTCGAATACAGCCGTCCCGGCATCCAGATCTGGTTGGCCGGAAGGGGCCCCAAGATGTTGGACCTCGGTGGAGCGGTGGCTGATGGGGTCCTGCTGGACTTCATCCACAAACCTTCCCTGGGTACCTACGTGGAGCGAATCAGGAGAGGTTCAGAGCGAACCGGGAACCAGCCGGAGATCTGCTATTCCACAATGATCGTGACAGACGAACGGTCGCTCGAAGCGGTCAGACCCCACATGACCTATCGCCTGGTCGACTCGCCACCCGACGTCAGGGAGGCGTTGGGTATTGAAGATGCCGATGTCGTCGCTATCAGGTCGGCAATGGCCGATGGCCTTGAAGCGGCCGCCCGGTTGGTTCCAGACGAATGGGTGCTGCCGTTCGTGGTTAGTGGCACGGTGGAAGAATGCTCTATCGAACTCGGCCAGCTGATAGAGACCCACGGGATCAGCGAGTTCAAGATCCCCGTCTACGACGTGGACAACGGCTGCGAGTTGCTTGAGGTGACCGCACAGGTAATGGAGCAGTGATGACCCCCCGGTTCAACGAACCCTGTCTCACCCGGCCAGCACCACAGGTTCTGACCGAACACGGGGCCGAGGTCCCTGAGGCCCGACCCCTGCCCAGCCTCAGTGACCCCGATACACCACCGGTGACTCACCCGGTAGACGAAGCCATGGTCGAGGTCTCCCACGAGCGAATCCTGTTGTTGCACAACTACCGCAAGGCCGGATGGACCAACGCTCGCGATCGGTGTTTGCTGCGGCGATCGGTCGCAGGCCGGCTGGTCGATGTTGCCGACGCCCTACCCGACAACTGGGGCCTGGCCGTGTTCGATGCATGGAGGCCGCTTGACCTGCAGATTGAACTGTATGAGGCGGCAGTTGCCGATCCGGCAGTACCTACTTGGCTCTTCGCCGAACCCGGTCGGGATCCGCAACAGCCGCCACCACACTTGACAGGGGGTGCCGTCGACCTCACCCTCACGCACGACGGCGTCGCACTCGCCCCTGGTACCGGATTCGACGACATGTCTCCGCTGGCAGGTTCTTCAGCCCTTGAAGACGTTTCTGGCCCCGACCGTGACGTTAGGCGCCTCCTTTTCTGGTCGATGAACGCCGCAGGCTTCGTGGTCTTCGAAGGCGAATGGTGGCACTTCGAGTACGGCACCCGGCGCTGGGGGGCTATCACGGGCAAGATACCCCTGTTCGGACCTGCCGAACCACCCACCTGACCCACCTACTGGATGGTCCTCTTTCGGGTAGACCGCGAAAGTTGACTCAGGTTCCTTCCCAGAGTCGGCGCGAGCGCCGGGCCAACTCGGTATGGGCGGCTGACAGGTCGATGCCGTTCACTTCTCCGTCAGTCACGACGGGGTTTCCTCCCACGAGCACGTGACGGGCACTGCGGTTGGGTCCCAGGACGAGGCCGGCTAACGGGTCGGCGATGTCTCCTAGGTCATCGCCGGGCCAGACCGCCAGGTCGGCACGGCTCCCCGGTTCAAGCCGGCCTACGTCATCGAGGCCGAGACACCCGGCACCGCCCCTGGTAGCCATGTCCACGACGTCGACAGGCATGAGTGCGTCGGGCCGCAGTTCGCGCAGTCGGGCCGTGTAAAGCGCCTGGCGGAGTTCGGGGAACAGGCCGCCCACCTCATTGGATGCGACCCCATCCACTCCCAGACCAACCGGGCATCCTGCAGCCTGCAGGTCGGTGACTCGGCACATGCCTGCTGCTATCCGGGCGTTGGACGAGGGGCAGTGGGCGATTCCGGTGCCAGCTGCCCCCAGAACTGTCATTTCGTCATCGTCGATGTGGATGCCGTGTGCCAGCCAGACGTCGTCACCGACCCAACCCCATTCGTCAAGCATCTCGACGGGTCGTCGGCCGAACCGTTCCAGGCAGTGGGCCTGCTCCTCGACTGTCTCACACAGGTGTGTGTGGAGGCGCAGGCCATGGCGTCTCGCCAACTCGGCGGACTGGACCATCAGGTCCGTGGTTACAGAAAAGGGGCTGCAGGGGGCAACGACCACGTGGACCATCTCTCCGTCATGATGGCGTGAGATGACCGACTCGGTTGATGCCAGAATGGCGTCAATATCCTCGACCACGTGGTCGGGTGGAAGGCCGCCACGGCTCTCACCTAGATCCATGGAGCCCCGCGAGAGGTAAAGCCTGATCCCTACTTCATGGGCGGCATCAACGATCGCATCGAAAACCTCATCATCACCCCCGGGAACCAGGTAGTGGTGGTCCGATGCCGTCGTGCACCCTGTTGCGGCCAACTCCCCCAGGCCGACCATGGCGGCGGCCCTCACGTCATCGACAGACAGCCGACCCCACACGGGGTAGAGGTGGACTAACCAGTCGAAGAGATTGCATCCATCGGCGCGACCACGCGTCATCCACTGGTAGAGGTGGTGGTGCGTGTTGACGAGGCCGGCGGTGACGATGTCGCCATCACATCTCAGGACCTCGTCTCCTGGTCGTGCCTCGACGGATCCGACCGCTGTGATACGGCCGTCCTCAACGGCAATGTCGCCCGAATTGCGGGCACCTCGCACTACCAGGCGGGACATGTGGGCGATCCTCTCACGGGGTCCAGTCAGCGAACGTGTCGACCATCAGTTTCACGTCAGGGCCGAGCGGGTAGAGGATCGGGCAGGTGCAGCCGTCGGCCATGTACTGGGCCACCTTCTCCCTGCATTCGTCCGGAGTTCCGGCCGCGCAGATCATCTGCACAATGTCGTCGGGAACCAGCTTGGATGCGGCCTCTACCTGCTCATGTGTGGCTGGCCAGGTCAGGATCTTCCCGACCTCTTCGAGGAGAGACTCGGGAACGCCAGAGGCCTTCATGATGTGGGGCTGCTGGCCCAGATACTGGGTAACCATGAGGCGGGCGCCGTCGAGGGCTTCCCCACGCGTTTCGGCAACCGAACAGACCACCAGTTGCGGGCGGTCCAGATCATCGACCGAGCGGCCGACTCGTTCTGCACCGATCTCCAGGTGCTGCATCGCCTGCTTGTTGTAACCGGGCGAGACCAGGTAGTTCAGGACTACCCCGTCAGCAATCTCACCGGTCAGTTCCATCATCTTCATTCCGGTTGCACCGATGTAGATGGGAACGTCCTTGGGTCGGCGCTCCTGGTACACGTAGTCCAGTTCAACCCCATCAAGATGCACGTAATCGCCATCGAAGGTGACGTTCTCGTCGGCCAGCAGGGCCCGCACCGTCGTCACGACCTCGCGCATGACCCCGAGGGGCCGTTTACGGTTGATACCCACCTTGCTGGCCAACGGCTCCCACCAAGCACCGACACCGAGAATCACCCTTCCGGGTGCGAGGTCGTCGAGGGTCGCAAAGGTGGATGCAAGGCGCGCCGGGTTGCGGGTCCAACAATCGACCACGCCCGAGCCGATCTTGATCGTGTCCGTACAGGCTCCGAACGCTGCCATGGGAACGACGGCATCGCGAACAAGCCGCGAGTCGGCCTGCCACACTGCCTCAAAACCCCGGGACTCCGCGTAGCGGGTGTGCTCGATCGCTTCGGTGATCGTGTGGGCGTCCTGCAGATAGATGGCGAGTCTCGTCATCAGGTTGCTCCCTCAATGTTAGCGGACAGCATTTCTCTTCTCACATTTCCTCCAGTCGGGCGTGCAGTCGGACGGCCTCCTCGGCAGCCCTCGTACGGATCTCGTCTGCATCCACACGGACAGGTGCGCCATCGGCCCAGACCAGCTCTCCCTCCACCTCGACCTCCTGGGGACTAACCCCCGGTGAGAAGGCAAGGTGCCACGGATCCATCGGGTCATGGGTCCAGGTGACCTGGTCATCTAGCGCCTCGGGGAACAGGTCCCAGCCAGTGGCCAGATAGGACCAGGCAACCTCTGGTGACGCTGTCACATCGTATTCACGGTGGCGTACGTAGGCCAGGCGGAACTCCTCAAGCATGTCGGCACCGATGCCGTCAGTGCCCAGTGCTACTGGGTTGGAAAAGCGGACTGGCCTGGAGTAGCCAACGGAGTTGTTCATGTTGGACCTGGGGTTGTGCACGATGGTTCCAGCCAGCCCGTGGTCATCGGCCAAATGCACTCCGTGCACGATCAGCCAGTCGTCGGTAGCCAAGTGGCGCAGCCGGTCTGCTGCACCGGAATCAGCCTCACCCTCTGCCACGTGGATGTGAACACCCACACCCAGTTCCCCTGCCAGCTCAGCTACAGCTTCCAGAGTCTCGTCAGTGCACGTGAATGCAGCATGCACACCGACCCTCCCCCGGCCACCGTCGCGCAGATACCTCCTGTTTTCAGCAATGCCTCGAAGGGCCCCCTCTGGTCCATGGCGGTCCGTCACCCCGTACGCACAGTCGACCCTCACTCCAACTTCTGCACAGGCCTCGGCGATCACACTCAGCGAACCGTCGATCGCTTCCGGTGACTCATGATGGTCGATGATCGCGGTGCAGCCCCGCTCAAGTGCCTCGAGAGCACCGAGCATCGCCGACCAGCGGATGCCCTCGAGATCGAGGGCCCGATCTAGGCGCCACCAAACTAGTTCCAGGATCTCAGTGAATCCGGCCGGCATCCGCTGTGGTGCAGGCATGCCCCGGGCAAGGGTGGAGTAGAGGTGGTGGTGGGCGCAGACAAGGCCCGGAGTTGTGTTGGACGAGACATTCATCGGCCGTCCCATGCCGCCCAGGCCTCACGTTGACCGGGCTCATTCATCGGGAGTTCACTCCGCCACTGTCCGTCGTATTCATGGAGGGCGGCTGCGACAGCTCCGGCGGTCGGCACCAGGCCGATCTCGCCGATCCCTTTGATCCCGTAGGGAGAGTCGGGCTGGGGAACCTCGACAAGGCGTACCTCGACGGGGGGCATGTCCTTGGGCCTGATGATCCCGAGACTGCGTAGTGTCCTGTTGGTGGGCCTCGCCTCATCATCAGTGGGGAAGCCCTCGCTGAGCGCGTAGCCGAGGCCCATGTGCACAGCACCTTGGACCTGTCCCTCACAGAGCATCGGGTTCACAGCCCGACCAACGTCATGTGCAGCTACCACCTTCTCGACATCACCAGTCTCAGGATCAAGTGTCACGAGCTGTGCGGCATACCCGAAGGTGGAGTGGATCAAAGGGTTCTCGAGGCCATCTTCCATCGAGTCTGTCCAGTCCACCCGGTACGCGCCCTCATAGTCGACGCCAGTCCTGCAGCCATCAGCCACTGCCTTCCGACAGGCATCGCCGACCGACCCGGCCCCCATCAATGTCCCCCGACTACCTGTGGTCTGTCCAGCACCTAACTCGCGTGTCGTGTCAACCATCACCTCTATCCGGGCCGGGTCCACACCCAGTTCCTCTACAGCGACCTGAACGGCGACGGTATGCACGCCCTGACCCATCTCGGTCCAGCAGTGGCGCACCTCCACGACCCCGTCCTCACGAAAGCGGACTATCGCACGCGCCACCTCGTTGAAGCCATTACCCAGACCAGAGTTCTTCAACCCCAGCGCCAGACCTACGGGCCTTCCCGATGCTAGGGCAGCGTCGTAGGCCTCCTTCACCTCGTCGAGACAGGCACGCGCCCCAAGGGAACCGTTATCCATGATCTGGCCAGGGCCCCAGATGGCCCCGGGCCCGACGATGTTCCGGTTGCGGATCTCCCAACCGGAGATGCCGACCTTGTGCGCCAGGCGGTCCATGACCCCCTCCATGGCGAACTGTGCCTGGTTGGCACCAAAGCCACGAAATGCCCCGCACACCGGGTTGTTGGTCCGAACCGCGGTGGCCTCAACGTCTATCTCCGGTACCACGTAGGGGCCACTGGCATGACCGGCGGCACGCTCCAAGACCTTCATGCCCACTGAGGCATAGGGCCCGGAGTCACCGATCATTCGGACCCACAGCGCGGTCAGGTAGCCATCAGAGTCACAGCCGGCGCGGTACGCCATCCGAATCGGGTGCCGCTTGGGGTGTACGAGGAGTGACTCCTCACGAGAGAGCGTGCATCTGACCGGCTTACCGAGGAGCTGCGCGGCCAGTGCGGTCTGGGCCTGATTGGACATGTCCTCCTTGCCTCCAAAGGCGCCACCGTTGCTGACCAACTCAACGGTGACCATGTCGCTGTCGATTCCGAGCATGGAGGCGATCTGATTCCTGTCATCCCACACTCCCTGGCCGCCAGACCAGATGTGCAGGCCCCCACCGTCCGTAGGTGTGGCCAGGGTGGACTCGGGCTCCACGAAGGCATGTTCGATTCGTTGGGTCTGGAACACCTCGTCCACGATGTGCTCGGACCCTGCCAGAGCCGTCTTGACGTCTCCGCGTGAGTACTGGGAGACGGAGAGGATGTTTCCGTCGAGCCCCCACACGGCATCGTCATCAGATGCCGCTGCAAGGACTGGATCACTAAAGACCTCCAGGGGGTTGTAGTCGACTTCGACCATCGCAGCTGCCCTGCGAGCGGTCTCCCTGTCGTCTGCCACGACAACAGCCAGCACGTCACCCAGATATGAGGTGCGTCCGCCCTCGGGGACGAGTATCGGCCAGTCGGTGTGGATGATCCCCACCCGTAGTTCCCCGGGCACATCCGCTGCGGTTAGCACCGCCTGCACCCCCTCGACTGCCTCTGCTGTCGTCTTGTCGATCCGGACCACGTCGGCGCGGGCATGATCGGTGAGGTGCAGTGCTGCGTGGAGTAGTCCCTCCGGAGCCATGTCGTCGATAAACAACTTGTCGCCGAGGCTCAGCTCTTCTGCTTGGTACTTCGTTCCGCTGGTACCAACACCGCCACATGCAACGGAGACGGGTATCTCACCGGCTGCCACTGCCTCTACTGCCTCCAAGATCTTCACGTAGCCGGTGCACCTGCACAGGTGTCCACCCAGGTGGCGAGCCACTTCGTCCCTGGTAAGGGCATCGCCCTTTCTGTCTATGAGTGCCTTGGTCCGCATCACGATCCCGGGAGTGCAAAAACCACACTGCAGGGCTCCGTATGCAGCAAAGGCAGCCGAGAATCGAACGCGTTCGGCTTGTCCAAGGCCTTCGGCTGTGGTGACCGAAGCTCCCTCGACTTTCTCCATGGATGTCTGGCAGGCCACCCTTGCCCTACCGTCGACCAGCACTGTGCAACAGCCGCACTGGCCGGATGGGGAGCAGCCGTCCTTAGGAGACGTGATACCAAGTTCATCACGTAGGGCGGCCAGCAGGTGGGGGTGCCCGGAACCTGTCTCGACACTGGAGCCGTTCAAGACAAAGGTAGTCATGTGCCTCCGACCTCGTCATCCTGACCAAGGACTTCAACGACGTCGTCTGGCACATCCACGCCCGCCTGGCCGGTGATAAGACTGTAGGCCTCAGGCCTGCGGTAGTAGCCGAAGTTGAACAACGTGTCCTTGTAGTTGGAGCAAATGTCCAGGTCGCACTCGGCGACGACCAACTCGTCACCATCGGTCGTGCACCGGGCCCGGACTTCACCCGATGGTGCAACGATCGAGCTCTCACCAAGTAGTAGACACCCCTCCTCTTCGCCGGCCTTGGCCACGCCCACAACCCACATTCCGTTCTGGTAGGCACCGGACTGCAGCACTAGGCCGTTGTGGAACCCCTGGAGAACGTCCTGGGTCGGGTCCGGGGGGTAGTGGACGGGCGTGTTATAGCCGATCAGCGCCATCTCACAGCCCTGCAGGCCGAGCACTCTGTAGGTCTCCGGCCAGCGACGATCGTTGCAGATGGCCATGCCGACAATGCCACCGAAGGCACCGAACACACTGAACCTGTCACCGGGTTCGAAGTAGTAGCGCTCTAGGTGCTGGAATTCTCGCCAGGGCTCATGTTCGTGATGGCCTGGAAGGTGCACTTTTCGGTAGTGGCCGACTATCGAACCGTCGCTCTCAACCAGGATGGCTGTGTTGTAGTGGTGACCGTCAGGTGTCAACTCGGCATAGCCCAGGTGGAAGCCGACACTCAGGCGGGCCGCCTCGTCAAAGAGCGGCCTTGTCTCTGCGCCAGGCATTTCCGTCTCAAAGAAGTGGTCGAACTCCGCACGGTCGTCCACCCACCAGCGCGGGAAGAATGTCGTGAGAGCCAACTCGGGGAATACGACCAAGTCGCAGCCAGTGTCAGCCCCCTGTCTTAGTAGGGCAATGAGTCGCTCGACCACATCGGCACGGGAGTCTTCTCGCTGGATGGGCCCGGTCTGTGCAGCTCCCACGGTGAGGATGCGGCTCATGTGGTTTCTCCCTCATCGAGGGCATCGTGATCGAGTGCTAGCAGGGTCTGCAGTAAGACATCGCCGCCTGCAACCAGGTCCTCGGGGTCGGTATGTTCAGCAGGGTTGTGGCTGATGCCGTCCCGACTAGGCACGAACACCATGCCCGTGGGGCAGACGCGGGCCATCATCTGGGCATCGTGCCCGGCACCGGAGGGCATCCGTGACACGGAATGTCCAAGCCGTTCCGCTGTGCGGGCCACCGTTTCAACCACCGAATCGTTGAATACGACTGGCTCGAAACGTGCAAGGGTGCGGGTCTCGACCTTGACACCCTCGGCATCGGCCAATCCGTCTACGAAGGTGGTTAGGTCAGCCTCGGCAGCAAGCAGTAGCGCTTCGTCTGTGTTGCGAAGGTCAACGGTGAGGATCGCTTTGCCAGCCACGACGTTCACGAGGTTGGGTTGCAGGTCGAGTCGACCGACCGTAGCCACCTGCCGACCTTCCATCATTGTGGCGATGTCGCGCACATGGGTGGCAAGGGCCGCGGCCGCATAGCCGGCGTCATGGCGCAGGACCATGGGTGTGGTCCCAGCGTGGTTGGCCTGGCCTGTGATCGTGAACTCTGTCCACGAGATGCCCTGGACTCCGGTTACGGCTCCAATAGCGTGACCCTCTGCTTCTAGTACCGGGCCCTGTTCGATGTGCAGTTCTACAAAGGCACGGGGAGCGGGGCCCGGACAGGGGTTGGTTCCCCTATAGCCGATCCGGTCAAGTTCGTCTCCGACGATGGACCCGTCGATTCCTTCTATGTCAAGGGCCTCCTCGAGGCCGAGGCCACCTACGTAGACGAGGCTGCCGAGCATGTCAGGTGGAAACCTGGCTCCCTCTTCGTCGGTGAAGAAGGCCACGGCCATCGGATGCTGCGTCTCGACACCTGCATCGATGAGAGTCTCGATTGCCTCGAGGCCTGCCAGCACCCCCAGGTTCCCGTCGTATCGCCCGCCTGAGCGAACGGTATCTATGTGACTGCCGGTCATGACCGCTGGGCCGTCAATGCGGCCAGCGCGGGTTGCTACCACATTGCCGATTCCGTCTATTCGGACCTCGAGGCCCAGGTCGTACATCCATGTGGCGACCAGATCGCGGCCCTCGCGGTCCTCATCGGTGAGAGCCAACCTGCTGGAGCCACCACCGTCGATAGAGCCGATTGCAGCCAGTTCCGTGATGCGTCGCATCAGACGGTCACCGTCGATGCGAAGGCCCCCGTGGGGATGATTCACGTCGCACCTTCCGGGAACACGATGTCGACTGGCCTTACCGGCACCCTCGGAAGGTTCAGTCCAGTGGCATTGCGGATGGCAGCCGCAACCGCCGCAGTGGAGGAGATGGCTGGTGCTTCACCTATGCCCTTGGCACCAAAGGGTGCACCCGGTTCAGCCTGCTCGATCAGGGCTGCGATCTCCACAGGAGGCATGTCCAGTGCCGTCGGAACCAGGTAGTCAGTGAAAGACGCGTTGCGGATCCGCCCATCTGTTACTAGGACCTCCTCCATGACTGCTAGGCCGACACCCTGGGCAGCACCACCTTCAAGCTGACCAACCACCTGCATCGGGTTTAGCACCCGTCCCACGTCCTGTGATGTAGTCAACTCGACGACTTTGACCAGACCCAACTCGGTATCCACGTCGACGATCGCCCTGTGGGCTGAGAACGCGAATGCGACGTGCGCACTACCCTGACCGTGTTCATCGAGCGGCCATGTTGGCGCATGCCTGAATACCACACTGGCCTCAACTGGTTCTTCTGTGGCCACAGCGAGGTCCACCTCCAGGCCACCCGAAAGGGACACGATCTGCCCATCTGCCAAGACGAGGTCATCGGTGTCGACTCCGCATTGTGTTGCAAGTCGCTCAAGCAACTGGACGCGTACCTGCCCACAGGCCTCCTGGACTGCGCCACCTGACATCCAGGTCTGCCGGCTGGCTGATGTAGAACCGGCAGAGCCGACGTCGGCCGTGGATGCCTGCAACAACACGACCTCGTCCACGCCCAGGACCTCTCGCACGATCTGCTGTACGACCGTGACAAACCCCTGACCCACCTCGGCACATGCACTGGTAATCGTTGCCACGCCGTCCAACAGTCGACAGGAGGCCTCGCTGGAATCGTCAAAGCCCTCGGAGAACATCAGGTTCTTGAAGCCGAGTGCCAATGCTTCGCCCCGTACTACATGTCCCGGATCTGCTGTTCGGCCAGTTCCACCGGGAAGCTCCAGGGGATCTGTGGCAATGGCCGCAGCGGATGGATGCTCCGCACAGGTCCGTATCACTTCGGCGACCGGCGCTGTGCCAGTGATGGTTTGGCCTGTCAGCAACTTGTCACCAGGAACCAAGGCGTTGTGGAGCCGCAATTCGACCGGATCCATCCCTAGGGCCTTCGCCAGCCGGTCCATCTGGGCTTCATGTGCGAAGCAGGTCTGAACTGCTCCGAAGCCACGCATCGCCCCACATGGTGGGTTGTTTGTCCGCACAGCAGCACCGTTGATTTCAGCGCTTGGTACCCGGTAGGGACCTGCCGCAAAGCAGGTGGCGTTGGCAATTACGGCACTGCTCGACGAGGCGTAGGCACCACCATCCAGGATCAGACGGGCTTCGACCCGGACCAATGTGCCGTCTCGGTCTGCATGATGGCGATACCACATCTGTGCCGGATGTCTGTGCACGTGGCCGTGAAATGACTCCTCGCGTGAGTAGACCATCTTCACCGGCCTACCCGTGTGTTGCGCCAGCATGCAGAGGTGGACGTGAAGGCTTAGGTCCTCCCTGGCACCGAATGCCCCACCCACCCCTGCAAGGGTGAGCCTCACCTTCTCGGGGTCGAGACCCATGCAATCAGCAACCTGATCCCTATCCGAGTGCAACCACTGAGTTGCCACATACAGATCGATACTTCCGTCGTCAGCCGGCACCGCCATACCCGACTCGGGGCCGAGGAAGGCCTGGTCTTGCATTGCGACCTCGTAAGTCCCCTCCACCTGTACATCACCGACAACGTCTTGGCTGCCGTGACGGAGGTGGATACGTCTAATGAGGTTGCCATCGGGGTGGATCGATTCGGTCTCTTCGACCGTCATCGGGTCGACGACGGGAGTCAGTACCTCGTAGTCGACAACGATCGCCCTGAGTGCTGTCCGAACGGCTTCGGGATGGTCAGCCGCCACGATGGCGATTGGCTCACCCTCGTAACGGACGACGTCTCCAGCCAGTACCGGCTGGTCCCTGTGTTCGAGTCCAAAGACCTTCTGGCCGGGCACGTCGTCGCTGAGTAGCACTGCATGCACGCCCGTAACCGCAACAGCTTCACCGATCTGGACAGACCGGATTCGAGCGGATGGGTGTGGAGACCTGAGCGTGCCGCCCCAGAGCATCCGGTCGTGCCGCAGGTCGCTTGAAAACGAGAAGGAACCAGTGGCCTTGGGCACTCCGTCGGGTCGCCGGGCGCTCTCCCCGATACGGGGTGCTGTTCCGGTTCGTCGGGCGACCCGGGTGCCGGTCATGACCTTGACCCGTCGTCACGGCGACCGTCGACCGTCTGGCTCACGGCCTCGATGATCCGACCGTAACCGGTGCAACGGCACAGGTTCCCGCTGATGGCTTCCCTGACAGCGAGTTCGTCGGGGTCTGGAACAGAATCAAGTAGGGCTCCAACTGACATGACCAGACCTGGTGTGCAGAATCCGCACTGCACCGCTCCGGTATCGATGAACGCCTGTTGCACATCAGAGAGGCCATCGTCATCGGCAACTCCCTCAATGGTGGTGATCTCATAGCCTGTCACCGACTCAGCTAGGACTAGGCAACTGCACACCGTCTGACCGTTGACCACCACGGTGCATGATCCACACTCGCCTTCTTCGCAGGCATTTTTTGATCCATGGAAGCCGAGGCGCTCACGCAGCACCCTTAGGAGGCTTTCGCCCGGAAGGCTCTCGGTGACCTGACGGTCGGTACCGTTGACCTTGAGGGAATACGTGTCAGCACTCATGTCGCCGAGAGCCTTCCGAGGACCCTTGAGAGTGCCCTTCGGGCAAGTACCCGGATCGCATGGGTCCGGTACAAGGCTGAACTGCGGTGGTCGTCGATTGGGTTAGCAGCACCAGCAACGAGACGTGCGAAATGAGCAATGGTGGCTTCATCTGGGATGGCCCCACCATCCCAGTTGATGTGGGGGCTTATGTGGTCCTCGGCATCTGAAGCACGTAGGGGCGCCGGCGAGACAGATCCAAGGCCGACCGTGATCCTGCGAGAACCACGATTCGCCAAGATGGCCAGGGATGCGACAGAGATAACCATGGCGTTGCGTGTGCCGACCTTGCAGAACTCCTGGGGGCCGTCCAATACTGGCACCCTCACAGCCTCGATCAGTTCCCCCGGCAACAGGCAGGTCTGCTTCACACCGGTGATGAAGTCACGAAGAGACACCTCCCTGGTGGCCTCAGCCGAGCGCAGCTCCAACACAGCGTCCAAGGCGGCCAAGACAGGGATGCTGTCACCGGCGGGTGAGGCAGTTGCGATATTGCCACCAAGTGTTGCGACGTTACGGATTTGCGGTGAACCGACGGTGCGGGCGGCCTGAGCGAGTGCCGGGACCAGTGACTCAAGTTCAGACCCACAGATCTCAGCGAACGTGACGGCCGCCCCCAACCTGAGTTGGTCGCCTTTACGTCGCCAGCCGACTAGTTCTGGTACCCGGTTTACGACAACAATGTCTCCAACACGTCGACTACCTCGGTTGACCTCGACCATGAGATCGGTACCGCCACTCAGAACGAGGGGACAGGGTTCAACTGCCAAGGCCGCGCAGGCATCTTCTAGGGAGGTCGCAATGGTCACTGACACCCCGCCATGCTGTCGTCCGTTCAACATTTTGTCAATGTCATAGCTGGGACTAACGTGACTGCGTGTCGAGACGCAAACACCCCCTGATAGCGGCACTCACTCCGATCGCCGATGCCATCGGTGCCAACCTCCTCGAACCCGACCAGCTAACCGACGCTGACCTGCCTCTTCTCTGGGAGGGAGAGGTGGTGGGAGGGCTACGTCGACCGGACTTGCACAACGCTCTAGGTGTATTGATAACCGCTGCAGAGACTGAGCTCGGGATCAGCCGGGACGCCATGAACCGCACCCAGAAACAGGCAGCGGTAGCCCTGCTCAACGAGTGGGGGGCCTTCACCCTCCGAAAGTCAGTCGAAGACGTGGCCGATGCCCTGAGCGTGAGCCGATTTACCGTCTACAACTACCTTGAAAGAACTGACACCACGTGAACGACGCAATCGGGAGGCAGGTTTCCTAACCGGACCGATGGAAGCTGATCGGTTTTCTAGGAGAAAACTCAAGCCGCCTTCGGGTGGATCATTTGAGCCACGTCGCTCAATAGTTCCCGATTGGCTTCGAGGCCAGGCGAGATGATGTTGATCAGGAAAACATCAAATTGATGAAGTTTGATTAGGTCTGCCAGCGCGACCTGGCAGTACTCCGGGCTGCCGACGATCTGTACTGCCGCCACCATGTCTTCAGTCACCAATGGAGCAACAGCTGTCGGCCCTCCAGATTCGAACGCTTCCCGCATGCGTTCGGCGGCGCCATGGTCGATTCCAAGGTTCTCCAGCATCCGTTGAGGGCTGTCCATGATGGCGTAGGCGTAGAGTTCCTTGGCCTCCTCAACCATCTGGGGGGTAAATGCCAGTCGGTCCAGATAGGCCCGGGTGGGGTTGTTGCCGGCAAGGTCCACCTGTTCAAGGGCGTCCGCTAGGTCGGCTCGGGCCATTAGTACGACACCGTCGGCCTTTTCTCCCGCCAGTCGGAGCAGCCGCTCCCCCTTCACGGCCATCCATATGGGGATGTCTTGGGGACCGGCGCTCAACTGGGCACTTTCTAGACAAAAGCGATGGCCCTGCCAGGTCACCGATCGACCTGTCCAAAGGGCTCGCATGATCTCGATGGACTCGTCCATGATGACAAGAGGAGTCCTGCGTTCAATTCCCATGGGGTCGAGCACCATGGTCCCACCTGCTACCAGTGTCACAAAGGCTCGACCTCCACTGAGTTCGTTCACGGTGGCGAGAGCGGCGGCTGTAACCGCTGGGTGGCGCGTGTAACCGTTGGTGACTGCTCCTAGGCGCATGCTCTGAGTGGAACGGGCGATGGCACCGAGGGCGACGTACACGTCGCTCATCAGGCCCTCATCGGCCACCATGCAGTAGTCGTAACCGATGTCTTCTGCAATTTTGGCGGTCTCAACGAGTTCGTCTATCGGCATTGTCGGAATGATCTGGAGGCCGAGGAGAGTTTCGGTCATGACCCAAAAAATGATGCCCGGAGAACATCCCTGTTGATGCTTCCAGCACTGAACGTGCGACCTGTGGTCACGTTATTGAGGTGCACCTCGGCTGGTGAATGCAGGTCAATAGGGATCTCGTAGAAGTCTCGTCCGGCAGCCTCGTAAATCTCGATGAACGGGCGACCGTATGCGTCACATGCCGAAGAGACCACCTTGTCGACTACCGCCTCGCAGGCTTCGTCGGTGGATTCCACCACAATGTTGGCTATGCCGCCGTAGAGGAGGCTGTCATTGATTCGCCCCATCGAAACCAAGTCATCATCGACCAATGGTGGGACCACTCCTAAGCCGTGGGCATGGCGGAGGCAACGGAGATCCATACCCTCTTCGGCCAAGCGATGCAGGGTTTGTTCAACTATCCGGGCGGCTACCTGCACCGCACAGACCAGGCTGTGGTTGGGTGCTATGAGGATATAGAGGTCCCGGGGTTGCACTTTGCAGGAAACCGCAACGGTTTCCACAATGGAAAGGGGGACGGGCTCCGAGGCCTGGATGGCGACAACCGCTTCGTGGTGATCATCCCGGTAGTCGATCCAATCGAAGTAGTGGTCCAGGGAGGCCTTGTTCAATGCCCGACCGGGCCCGGCGAGAATGGCGGCGTGCTCCTTTCCGGGCGATTCCAGTCGCCAACCTGCAATTTGTGACGCCACACACCCTTCGATGGGGTAATCGATCATCGATCTCACTGCTGTGAGGGCACGGCCAGCAACTTCGAAGGACTCGTAACTGACCTCTCCGAGACCTCCAAGGGTGACCACGGTGTAGAGCTTCGCCGCAGCCCACCCTCCGACGGCCTCGAGCCCCATGTCGATCACCGTGGCACCGTTTTCCAGCCGGGTTACCTCAACACCGAGCCTCTCGGGTTCGTCAAGTATGAGACGGACTGTTTTCATGGCTTCACGGTTGACGCTGATCACTCGTAATCTCCTCCTTGCAGGGCGGTCAGGCCGGCCCAGCTTCACGGCTTCCGAGGCCTGCATCAACGGGGATAATGGCTCCGTTGAGATAACTGGCCTGACTAGAGCAAACGAACAGGATCGCTGCTGCGATCTCCTCTGGATTTCCAAACCGGCCGATGGGGACATAGCGCTGGATCTCGGCTTGGAGATCAGCTTGGGGCATTCCAGCCAGTAGCGCCTCGGTGGCGATGAGGCCAGGAGCTACGGCGTTGACCCGAACTCCGTGGGGAGCAAGGTCTATGGCCATAGCCCGAGTGAGGCCTTCGATAGCTCCCTTGGATGCGATGTAGGCGGTCCGGTTGGGGACAGCGAGCCTGGCGAGGATGGAGCTTAGGTGCACGATGACACCGCTCTTGCGTTTGACCATCCTTTCCGCGACACGCTGGCTGAGTTGGTAGACGCCACGGACATTGGTCTGCCACACGCTTTCGAACGCATCTGCAGACACCTCAAGAAATGCTGATCGGTCGATCGTGGCAGCGTTGTTGACCAGCACCGACACCGGTCCAAGGGCCTGTTCCACTGAGTCGGCCAGGTTTTCGACGTCGGAGGCCACCCCAATGTCGGCTTGAAAGATCTCGGCTGTGCCATCAGCATCGGTGATCGCCTCTTTTGTCTCTATGGCACCCGTCTCATCAGTGCGGTAGTTGATAGCCACCCGTGCGCCCTCTGCAGCAAACGCTTTGGCGGTCGCTGCACCTATGCCCCTCGAAGCTCCGGTGACGATCACGTTCTGGTCAGCGAATCGGACTGTCATCTAATTCTTCTTCCATGCTCCGATGCGAGTATCCCATCTAGGGACCTTTTACTGCCGGAATCAAAAACAAGCACCTGGGTCTAGCCCTCTCGTATTCGGACTGCTTCAGCGGAGTCGCCTGCGATGATCGCCAAGACGGTTCCCACATCAACGGTGTCGTTTTCTGGTACAAGGATCCTGGCGATGATCCCACCACAGGGAGCCTCTAGTTCGGTTTCGACTTTTTCTGTCTCGACATCTGCGATCACCTCTCCCTCTACCACCGAGTCACCCTCACTTACATGCCAGGCCGCAACGGCCCCGTCTTCCATGGTGAGACCCCATTTGGGGAGGATTACATTCTCGCTCATCGGCTGTTCCTCATCGCTTCACCTATTGCTGCTGAAATGTCAGCCTCGTCGGGTAGGACCACCTCTTCGAGAGGAACGGAGAATGGGATTGGAGTGTCAAGCCCGTCGACTCGCACGACTGGCCCTAATAGCTCAGCAAAGCATTCCTCGTGGATGCGGGCACTGAGTTCAGCTCCGAGGCCACCGGTTTTTGGAGCCTCGTTGGCGACCACGACGCGACCTGTTTTGGCAACTGATTCGAGGATGGTCGCGGCGTCGTAGGGCCGAATGGTCCTCAGATCTACCACCTCAACTGAGACGCCCTCCTTGGCAGCCTCTTCGGCTGCAGTCAAGGCCATGGGAACCATGCGCATGGTAGCCACCACCGTTACATCAGTTCCCTGACGAGCCACAGAGGCACGTCCCAACGGCGTTGTGTGGTAGCCACCGGGAACCTCGCCACGGGCCCGGTAGAGGGCCTTGTGTTCGAGGAACAAGACGGGGTCGTCCGACTCGATTGATGAAAGCAAGAGTCCCTTGGCATCGGCAGGATTCGATGGCGCGACGATGACGATGCCGGGAACGTTCATGAACCATCCCTCTACGCTCTGAGAGTGGTGGGGCCCGCCACCAAAGCCCCCGCCACAAGCGGTCCGGATCACTAGCGGTGCTTTGAACTGGCCATCAAACATGTAATGCATCTTCGCCGCGGTGTTGACTATCTGGTCGTAGCACTCACCCACGAAGTCGGCGAACATGATCTCCGCCACGGGACGCATACCGACCATCGAGGACCCGACGCAGGTTCCAACAATGGCTGCCTCTGACAATGGGGTGTCCCTTACCCGCTCCTGGCCATACTTTGCCCATAGGCCTTTGGTGACACTGAAGTCGCCACCCATCTCGGCGATGTCCTCTCCGATGAGAAACATCTCGGGGAACCGTTCCATCCCCAAGTCGAGGGCATCATTGAGGGCCCGGACGAAGGTCGTCTTCGACTTTTTGCCCCCAGGCCCATCAGTGGGCCCATCGACGGAAGCAGGCGTGTTGGCCGCAATCATGACCCGGCCACCTCCCAGCCGACGTAGACGTTGGCCGTGGCTTTTGCCAGATCCGGCATCGGGCTTTCTTTGGCGTAGGAGATCCACTCCTCGGTTACTTCACGGGCCTCTTTTTCGATGACGCCGAGTTCCTCAACGCTGGCACCGAGTTCCACCAACTTCTCTCCAGCCATGAGGATTGGGTCGTGATCCTCTTTCCAGTACTTGACCTCCGACTCGGGCCGGAACTCACCAGCGAAGGCTGCCTGCCACCTCCACGTCTTGAACTCGAGGAAGTAGGGCCCTTTGCCGGCACGGATGTGGGCTACAGCATTCTCAATCTTGTCGTAGCACTCTTCGATGTCGTTGCCATCCAGTTGTTCACAGGGGAAACCGTAGCCACGAGCCAGATCAACGATGTCAGCCGACGCGTGACCTTGGCCAACGGGCGTCATGATCGCATAGCCGTTGTTCAAACAGGCATAGAGGACTGGGAGGTCCCAGATGGCCGCCATGTTGAGACTCTCATGGAACTCACCCCTTCCACAGGTCCCGTCACCGATGATGGCGCAGGCGACAGCTGGTTCCTCCCGCAGTTTCGAGGCGAGAGCAACACCGAGAACTGTGGCCATGTAAGCACCTTCCACGGCGTTGCAACCGAAGTTGCCCACCGCGGGGTCGGCAGAGTGAAGACTGCCGCCCTTGCCGCTGCAAACTCCGGTGGCCCTGCCGAAGAGTTCGGCCATGATGCGTTCCCCGTCGCCACCATGGCGTTGCTGGGCAAGGACATTGATGCCATGGCACCGGTGATCAGGAAAGAAGCAGTCACTGGCCTCAAGGTGGGCGGCTAGAGCCGCCTGGGTGGCCTCTTGGCCTAACCCGGTATGCAACATGCCCGGGACATTGCCCTGTTTGAACTCTCGCTCAAGGCCGAGCTCGAATGCCCTTATCAGCCACATGTCTCGGTAGAGATCAAGCATCATTGCCAGATCCATCAGTCCTCCTCTGCTAAATCCCGACAGACAAGCACTTTAGGAGGTCAGATAGCGCGACGTTCACGTCCCCGACTGGGGCGAAGCAGCCACACTCGAGTACCTGCACGGTATCGACCGTGCACCCTGGTGTCGGACAGGGCGCCTATTTGCCAGTGTAGGACCAAGGTCTCTTTGAATCAATCCTTCTGGCGGCCATGCTCTCCTAATGTGCGGACACTAGATGAATGAGAGGGCCATGGAAGAACTAACTGATCGGATAGCTGTAGTAACTGGCGGTGCATCGGGACTGGGACGGGCATTTGGCGAACGGTTCGTCGATGCCGGGATGAAGGTTGTACTGGCCGACATAGAAGGAACTGCCCTAGACACCACCGTGACTGACTTAAAAGCAGCTGGCGGCGAGGTGGCCGGGGTGGTCTGTGATGTCAGCAACCACCAATCGGTAGTGGATCTGGCCGCTGAGGTGGACAGTTTCTTCGGCCCACCTCAGGTGGTGTGCCTCAACGCTGGAGTGCGAATGGGTGCTCCTCGAATCCTCAACACCTCAGACCAAGACAAGGATGCAGACGAGTCGAAAGGCGCCGGAGATCTACCCGAGGCTTCCGGAGGACGTGGCCCGGGCGGACTGCTCGCCGAGACGACCATGGCCGACTGGACCTGGGTCCTCGGAGTCAACCTGTGGGGGGTCATCCACGGTGTCGATGTGTTCCTCCCGGGGATGCGAAAGCGCAACGAGGGCCACGTGGTCTTCACCGCATCGATGGCTGGCCACCACGTCTATCCCGCCATGGGGTCCTACGCCGCGTCTAAGTACGCCGTGGTGGCCATAGCTGAGACGCTTCAGGTCGAACTCCTTGAAGCTGGCTCCGCCGTGGGAGTGACATGCCTGTGTCCGGGATTGGTCTCGACCAACATCTTCACCTCTGAGCGAAACCGCCCCGGGGACCTGGCCACTTCTGACGTGGAACCACTCAGCGCCGAGGAAGAAGCCCATCAGGAGATGGTCCTCAAGTGGCTTCTAGCTAATGGACATGAGCCGTCATCGGTAGCTGAATTGGTTCACCAGGCAATCGTTGCCAACACATTCTGGGTGCTTCCAGACGACAGTCACTTTCAGGCATTGGCCGACCGGCTGGACTCGATCAAAGAACAGCGCAGCCCCTGATAAGCAGCCAGCGACTCACCGGGGTAGTGCCATTAGTTCGCTGAGGCCAAGACCCGAACCCGGCACCCTCACAGGCGGACGACAGGTAGGTCGAGTTGTCGAGCCAAGGCGTACAGTTCCTCGGCAACGTCGCCATAGG
>PBSS01000021.1 GCA_002726315.1 Acidimicrobiaceae bacterium | reverse complement strand
CACCTGATTGTGTTCGGCGAGTTGCCGAACAGGGTTCAACTGGCCTCTTGGTCCGACGAGATCTCAAATGAGGCCCGGATCCACGAGAACTTCCACAAGCGGATCCTCGAAGGCTTCCGTGACGATGCCCACGCAATGGGCGTCCTAGTCTCCGGAATCGCAGCCATGTCGACCTTCTGGCCCGATGGCAAGGATGTTGAGGACTCAATCTGTCGCCGTACCCAAATGGTTCGCCTGATCGCCAAGATGCCCACGCTTGCGGCTAGCGCCTACCGCCGCAGTGTCGGCACCCCCTACGTGCAGCCCGACCCTGGCCTTGACTACACGGGCAACTTCCTATCGATGATGTTCTGTCAAGGAGACCGCCCTTACGAGGTTGATCCTGTGCTGAGAGATGCTCTGGACCTGCTCTTTGTATTGCACGCCGACCATGAGCAGAACTGTTCAACAACTGCAGCGAGGGTCGTAGGCAGTGCACATGCCGATCCCTTCCTCACAGTCGCATCAGCCGCTGCCGCCTTGTCGGGGCCGCGCCACGGCGGTGCAAATGAAGCGGTAGTTCGAATGCTTGAGGGGATCGGCTCGTACGAGAATGTCGACGACTTCATCAGTGGCGTGAAAACAGGTAGCCAAAAGTTGATGGGTTTCGGGCATCGCGTCTACAAGAACTATGACCCGAGGGCACGTATCATCAAGGACACTGCTCACAACGTGTTCGAGGTAACGGGCCGAAACCCACTGCTGGACATGGCTCTGAAATTGGAAGAGGTGGCCCTGGCCGATGACTACTTCATCAGCCGGAATCTCTACCCAAACGTCGACTTCTACTCGGGCCTCATCTACCAGTCGATGGGCTTTCCAGTCGAGATGTTCACGGTGCTGTTCGCCATCGGCAGGACCCCGGGCTGGTTGGCCCACTGGGACGAACTCCTAGTAAACGAATCCCGGATCGCCCGCCCACGCCAGACCTACAGTGGCAAACTGGAGCGCACCGTCCCGCACATCGATCAACGTTGACTAACCATCACCGACTCCGCCTCAGGTCCGAGTAAGGGATACCCCTGTCGACGCTCGGCTCACGGGGAAGGTCGAGCACCCGCTCTCCCACGATATTTCGCTGAACTTCGTCTGTGCCGCCCCTTATGGACATTGATGGAGCGGTCATGAAACCAAGGTGACCCGGAGAGTCAACCAGCATTCCGGCAGCCCCAGCAAGGTTCTTGCCAAGGTAAGCGCGGGCCTTGAAGGCAGCGACACTGCGCAACTTGGCACCTGAGCCCTCTGGCCCGGGAGAGTCCCCCTTGGCCGCCTGGACGGCCCGCTCTGTGGTGAGTTGGTTCACCCGGTGGAGCACGTAGGCCCGCATGGCTGCCTGTCGGGCCACGGGATTGACCAGGTGGCCTCCGCCGCTCCAGGCTTCTAGCCAGGAGGGCAAACCCGCCTCGGAGCTGTCATCACCGCCGAACGCCCGACCCCCGATGGTCGCCCGCTCATGAGCCAGAGTCTCAACTGTGATACCCCATCCGTCACCTAGATCGCCGAGGCGGTTCTCGTCAGTGACCCGTACGTTGGTGGCAAACACCTCCGTAAAGTGCTGGTCTCCGTTCATCTGTTCGAGTGGCCTCACCTCAATCCCGGGCGATGCCATGTCGACGGCGAACATGGTGAGGCCCAGATGCTTGGGTGAGGATGTGTCGGTTCGGGCGACGCACATGCCCCAAGTGGCGTAGGAGCCACGCGATGTCCACACCTTGGACCCATTCAACACCCACTCGTCACCGTCGCGCTCAGCCCTCATTCCGGCATTTGCAAGATCTGAGCCGGCATCGGGCTCAGAAAACATCTGACACCAGATCTCAGAACCATCGGCAATCGGCCGCAACCACCGCTGCTGTTGACTCTTGGTGCCGCGCTCAAGCAGAACGGGACCTACAAGGTTAAGGCCTACACCATACGGGTAGAGGTCAGCTGTCTGGTAACTACCTAGAGCCTCAGCGATCAGGACGGCTTCGGCCGGGCTTGCGTCACGGCCACCGTGCTCCGAGGGCCACTCAGGCACCATCCAGCCACCATCCACCAGAGCTTCAAGGTATCGGCGTCCAGATTCTAGATCGTCGCTGCCAGCACCTAAGACTGTCGAATGGGAGCCAGCAACAGGCCTCTCCAACAAGGCAACAAGTGCCTCATGGATCTGCTCAACACCGATAACCATCTGGCAAGTCTGCCAAACGGTTCGCCGGGTCCGACAAGATGGCCTTTCCTAGGCCATTATTTCCCCATGCATGAAATCCTAGAAGCAGCGGCTGGGTTGGCTAATGACACCATCGCCCTCCGCAGGGACATCCACCGCCACCCCGAGTTGGGTCTAGACAACCCCAATACCCAGCGGCGGATACTTGCCGCGCTAGACGGCCTTCCCCTAGTTGTCACCGAGGGTTCAGGAATCACGTCGGTCGTGGCTGACCTTGAGGGTGCCATTGACGGGCCGACTGTGCTGCTGCGCGCCGACACCGACGCCCTACCCATGACAGAGGACTCAGATGAGGGCTTCTGTTCAACCGAGTCGGGACGCGCTCATGCCTGCGGCCACGACGCCCACGTAGCGATGCTGGTAGGTGCGGCCAGGCTGTTGTGCGACTGGCGGAGTGAAGTAGCTGGACGCGTCAGGTTCATGTTCCAGCCGGGGGAAGAGGGTGCTGGGGGTGCTGCCGTGATGATCAATGAGGGTGTACTTGACGGGGTCGACCGGGCATTCGCCATCCACATAACCCCCAACCTGCCGGTAGGACACGTCGCCTGTCGACCCGGCCCACTCCTGGCTTCGGCTGACACCTTCCACGTGACCGTCATAGGGAAAGGTGGCCATGCCTCAACCCCCCATTTCTGCACGGATCCGGTTCCACCTATGGCTGAGATGATCAATGCGGTTCACGCTGTAGTAACCCGCCAAGTCGACACCTTCAACCCCTCGGTGGTGACTGTCACCCACGTGGATGCGGGTACAACAACCAACGTGATTCCAGAGACTGCCTTCTTTGAAGGGACTATCCGCTCGGTCTCTGAGGAGACGAGGAGTCTCGTGGCCGATGCGTTAGCAATCGCCTGTAAGCGGATTGCAGAAGCCCACGGCTGCAGCGCCGACTTTCGCGTTGAGACCGGGTACCCGGTGACGGTCAACGACACCGAGCAAGCCGCCCGGGTGGCCAGCACGTGTGAGGCAACCCTCGGTAAAGGCTCCTACCTGGCGCTCCATGCACCGTTCATGGGTGCCGAGGACTTCTCCTACGTGCTCAATAGTGTGCCAGGTGCCATGGCCTTCCTCGGCGTCTGCCCAGACGACATCACTGACTCACGCACGGCACCACCCTGCCACTCAAATCGGATGCGACTCAATGAGGCCGGCCTCGTCCACGGAATCGCCCTACACGCAGCAATGGTGTTGGGAAACTAGAGGGGAGTCAGACGCTATGCCACCAATGGACCCAGGTGACCTCGACTTCGGGGCCCTAATGGCCCTTGAATCACACGGACCAGATGTCTACGTGGGGATCAGCCCGGACTACCCATGGGGTCGCGTCTACGGCGGCCAGGTGGTGGCACAGGGCCTCCGAGCAGCATCTGCCACGGTCGACGAGGACAGGCACGTCCACTCACTACATGCCTACTTCATCAGGGGTGGAACGAGCAGTGAGCCGATCCGATATGAAGTTGACCGGATCCGTAACGGTCGCTCCTTTGTGACACGCAGGGTCGTGGCTCGCCAGTCCGAGGGGGCAATACTGAACTTGTCGTGTTCATTCCAGGTGGTCGAGGACCAGATTGATGTCCAAGAATCGATGGCTCCAGAGCACATGGGGCTACCTGAGGACGGACCCAACGAAGATTGGGGCCTTATGGGACATCGCCGAATTCTCCAGGAAACCGGCCACTCCGCCAGTTGGCTCCGGATCCTCAGTGACCTTGGTGACGACAGGGTTCTGCATGACTGTGCACTGGCCTTCCTATCAGATGATCTCCCTAGCAACGCCTCGGCGAGTTCCCATCCACGGGTGATCGAGTTGGCCATGGATCACGAGGAACGCCACAAGAGTTTCATGGGGGCCAGCCTCGATCATGCCATCTGGTTCCACCGGCACTCACCGGTCGACGAGTGGCAGCTCCACGACTTCAGGTCCCACGGACTAACAGGAGGACGAGGGCTGGCAAGTGGTGAGATCTTCTCTCAGGGTGGGCTCCACGTGGCGAGTGTGGCCCAGGAGTTCTTGTTCCGAGAACTCACCCGCTGATCTCAGGCATTCTTGGGACTGTGACCACGATGGACAAGTACAGGGCGACAGTTCTCGTCCACACAACCGGTTGGGGTCGCCACATGGAGGAACTCGAAGAGCGGTTTCCTGATGTCGAGTTCGTCAGAGTCGATCCCAACGACCCTGTCCCAGGCGACCTAGTCGGTGAGATCCTGTTCACCTTGACCTTCCGACCTAGCAACGTGGCCGATTTGCTTGACCACGGGGTGCGCTGGGTGCACAGCTTCGGCCACGGCGTGGACCACCTGCCACTCAACCTGATGGATGACCTGTTGGTGTCATGCTCACGAGGGGTGTCCGCTGTGCCGATAGCGGAGTGGGTCTTAGCGATGATCCTGACAGCGGTAAAGGACCTACCCATTAGTTGGGCTAACGAGCCTCCCGAGCGCTGGAGTTGGGCAAACCTAGGTTCAGTCGAAGGCCAGACGGTCGCCCTAATTGGTTTCGGATCAATCAACCGTGCGGTTGCCGAACGTCTCCAACCCTTTGGAGCCCACCTGGTGGCCACGCGTCGGTCTGGTACAGGCACTGACACTCACGGTGTAAGCCTGGCTGATACATGTGCAGGTGCTGTCAGCGATGCCGACCACGTGGTCGTAGCCGTTCCTGTAACCGGTGAGACTCACCACCTAGTTGACGCAGCCTTTCTGGCGGCTATGAAGCCGGAAGCGCACCTCATCAACGTCTCAAGGGGTTCGGTCGTGGACCAAGAGGCCCTGCGCGTAGCTCTCGATGAGGGCCAGGTGAGCATGGCTTCTCTGGACGTCTCTGAACCAGAGCCGCTACCCTCCGGCCACTGGTTGTACGAACATCCCAAAGTGAGGCTCAGCCCTCACATCTCATGGTCCAGCCCGGACGCGATACAACAACTGTTCGACATGTTCGCTAACAACCTGGAGTGCTGGTTGAGGGGTGACGCCCCCGAGGGCATCGTGGACCTTGAAGCCGGCTACTGACCAATGGAGATGACCGGGTGAACGACTATCCGCGACCACGGATGATTCTCGACTGCGATCCGGGAGTCGACGACGCAATTGCCATTATCACTGCCGCCCGATGGGCCGACCTGGTTGGAATCACGACCGTGGCCGGCAACGTCTCAGGCGGGCAGACCTCTGCCAACGCCATGCGCATGCGTGACCTGCTGGGCCTTGATGTTCCGATCCACCGCGGAGCCGATGGTCCCCTATCGGGTGATCTGGAGGATGCCAGTCATGTGCATGGCGCTGATGGCCTTGCAGGCGTGAACCTCCCAGAGCCCAAGGGGGACCCTGATTCCTTTGATGCCGTAGAGTTCCTCGTGGAGACCACCCGGGCAGAAGAGGGCCTTCACCTGGTTCCAATCGGGCCACTCACCAACATCGCTCTCGCCCTTCGAGCCGACCCCGGTCTCGCCCACCGAGTGGCGTCGATAACCCTCATGGGAGGAGGAACGGGCGGTGGGAACGTGACTGCTGCAGCCGAGTTCAACATCTACGTGGATCCAGAAGCAGCTGACATGGTGTTTCGATCCGGCGGGCCTGTGCACATGATCGGCTTGAACCTCACCAACCAGGTCCGCATGGGTTCCGACCACGCTGCAACATGCCGGGAAATGGACACCCCAGTAGGAGATGTCGTAACGCACCTACTAGAGCACCTGATCGACATCCACTTCCAGTGGGAGGGGTCAGACACCAGCGCGATGCACGACCCGAGTGCCATCCTGGCAATCACCCACCCACATCTGATCGCCTCGGAGCCCCGCACAGTAGTCATCGAGCTAGATGGGACGCACACACGCGGCCAGACCCTGGTGGACGAACGGGGCCCGGCTGCGGGAGATCCCAACTGTCGGGTGGGCTACGGCGTGGACACTGAATCTGCTGTAGACCTGATCATGCAGGCCATCAGGGAGGCCTGATTCCGTTGTCCGAGCTGGCCAACCAGGTTGGCCAGTTCAGCTCGGCTGGTGCAACGTGGCGATCCACTGCCCCTCAACAGAAATTGGACAAAACAAAGAGGTTCCCTCCAGCAATAGTCTCGCCACTGCTGCAGCATCAACCCCGCGGGGATGGACTTCCCATACCAACCCTGTCCTGGGATGGTCCTGTTTCAGCACCCAGCGCTCTGGCACTCCCACTCCACCTGCAATGAGACGCTCACTGGCACCGCGCCCCGTGCCATGGTTGAGGCCTACGGAAGCCGCCATGTTGGACCCAGCAGACACGAAGGTCCCAATAGGCACCTGAGGCCCACGGGCCGAGAACCAGGCAAAGATGCCCGGCACCTCAATTCGCTGGGAGTCGTCAACAACTGGTTCGACGTTCACCCACGTATCGGCGTTTGAGAATGCCGACCCGATAGCGCCGACCAGATCGGTGTAGTCCCCTGCATCGACATGGAACACCTCGGTTGAGTAACTGGTCATCTGCTCCTGTCCCATCGACCTGCACGCGACGCTAATCGCCTGCGGTCAGTCAGTGGTTCCGATACCAAGTTCTGCTAGCAACCAGCGGACGTGCCCGTGAACCTGGTCGCGGACATGTCGCACCATTTTGAGGTCCTGGCCCGCAGGGTCCGGGATCGGCCAGTCCAGGTAACGCTTTCCTTGATAGACGGGACAAGCATCGCCACAGCCCATCGAGATAACGACGTCGGCGTCATCCAGCATCTCTTCGGTCCAGTGGCTTGGCTCCATGCCGGAGATGTCGATGCCAACCTCGGCCATCGCCTCAACTGCGATCGGGTTGACCGACTCAGCAGGCTCAGATCCGGCCGAGTGGACTCTCACCAATCCGCTGCCGAGGTGTCTCAGCCATCCAGCCGCCATCTGTGAGCGACCGGCATTGTGTGTGCACAAGAAGAGGACTCCGGGAGTACTGCTCACGACCCGAACGGTAATCACCGTCGGAGCATGGCCTGCACGCTGTCAGGCCCTGGCGTTTTTGAGTTTCTTGAGGCTGCGTGCCCGCTCACCTGCGTCGAGCACGACTTTGCGCAGGCGGATTGCCGTTGGGGTCACCTCAACACACTCGTCATCGGCTACGTACTCAAGGGCCTGTTCCAGAGATAGCCGGCGTGCAGGGGTGAGTCTAATGGTGTCGTCAGAAGCGGCGGCTCGGACGTTGGTGAGCTTCTTTTCACGGCAGATGTTGACATCCATGTCCTCAGCCCTCGGGTTCTCGCCGACGATCATGCCTCCGTAGACCTTCTCGGTCGGCCCCACGAAGAGCGTGGCCCTCTCCTGAAGAGAGGTGATGGCGTACGCGGTCGTAGCCCCCATCCTGTCGGCCACGATGCTGCCGTTCTGGCGGGTCCGTAGTTCTCCCTTCCAAGGCTCCCAGCCTTCAAATACATGGTGCAAAAGGCCGGTTCCGCGGGTCTCGGTGAGGAACTCGGTACGAAATCCGATCAATGCTCTGGCAGGGACCACGTAGTCGAGGCGTACCCAACCGGTGCCGTGGTTGATCATGTCCTCCATGCGGGCCTTGCGTTCACCCAGCAACTGAGTGACCGCACCCATGTGCTCTTCAGGCACGTCAACTGAGAGCCTCTCGGTGGGTTCGTTGAGCACACCGTCGACCTCGCGAAGCAGGACCTCCGGCTTACCGACCGTCAGCTCGAAGCCCTCGCGGCGCATCGTCTCCACGAGGACAGCCAGCTGCAGCTCTCCCCTGCCCTGGACCTCCCAGGTGTCGGGCCTTTCGGTGGGGAGGACCCGGATCGAGACATTGCCGACCAACTCGGTATCGAGTCTGGCCTTGACCTGTCGTGCAGTCAGCTTGTCACCGTCGGTACCTGCCATAGGCGAAGTGTTGACCCCGATGGCCATGGAAAGGGTTGGCTCGTCGACGGTGATCTCGTGCATAGGTCGGGGGTCTTCGGCGTCAGCGAGGGTTTCGCCGATGGTCACACCTTCGATGCCAGATACATAAACGATCTCTCCGGGCCCGGCTTCTTCCACGTCAATCTGGTCCAGAGCCTCGGTGATGCTGATGGTTCCGACCTTGGCAGGTTGGATAGAGCCGTCAGTTCGGCACCACGCGACAACTTCTCCGCGTCGGAGCGTGCCGCTGTCTACCCGGCAGATGGCTATTCGGCCCACATAGGGGGATGCATCCAGGTTGGTGACGTGGGCACGCAGCGGTTCATCGGGATCGTAGGAGGGTGGTGGGATGTGTTCGAGCACGACATCAAAGAAGGGGTCCATACTGGTGCCTGGAACGTCTGGGTCATGGGTGGCGATTCCTGAACGGGCATCGGCATAAACGATTGGGAACTCAATTTGTTCATCAGTCGCATCTAGGTCCATGAACAGTTCGTAGACCTCGTCGACAACCTCACTCGACCGTGCATCGGCCCTGTCGATCTTGTTAACAACCACGACAATCGTGAGACCGGCCTCGAGTGCCTTACGCAATACGAATCGTGTCTGGGGCCTTGGCCCCTCAGCGGCGTCGACCAGAAGTAGGACACCATCGACCATGTTGAGTGCCCTCTCGACCTCACCACCGAAGTCGGCGTGGCCGGGTGTGTCGACAATATTGATCTTGACATCACCACGCCTGATGGCTGTGTTCTTGGCGAGGATGGTGATGCCCTTTTCACGCTCCAGGTCCATGGAGTCCATGACCCGTTCGGTGACTTGCTCATTGGCCCGGAAGACACCGGACTGGCGCAGGAGGGCGTCGACGAGTGTCGTTTTGCCGTGGTCGACGTGTGCGATTACGGCAATATTGCGGAGGTCAGGGCGATTGGCCACCCGGGAACGCTACGGCCCTTCCGGTGCTGGCATGTGGACATGTGACAAATGGCTTTGGATGCCGACCGTGTCGACTGGTCGGTCAGCCCTCCCTTCCGGGAGTCCAGTTGGTGCCGGCGAGCGGCACACCGGCCATTGCCGCTGCTTCAACGGTGAGTGCAGCTAGGTCCTCTGGTTCCAGGTTGAGGACATGGGACTTACCACATGCCCTGGCAAGGGTCTGTGTCTCAAGAGTCAGCACCTGGAGGTAGTTGGCGAGGCGACGCCCCCCGATCACCGGATCTAGGCGAGCGGAGAGTTCCGGGTCTTGAGTGGTGATACCGGCCGGGTCTGTTCCGTCCTGGTAGTCCTCCCAGAAGCCGGCCGCCGACCCGAGGGCCCTGTACTCCTCGTCATAGGCGGGGTCGTTGTCTCCAATTGCGATCAGTGCTGCTGTCCCGACTGAGACCACATCGGCACCCAGGGCCAGTGCCTTGGCGACGTCAGCCCCGGACCTGATTCCCCCCGCAGCGATGAGCTTCACGTCGCGGTGAACCCCGAGTTCACGCAGGGCCCTGACAGCCTCTGGGATTGCAGCCAGCGTTGGAATGCCCACGTGTTCGATGAAGACATCCTGGGTGGCAGCGGTTCCACCCTGCATGCCGTCGACAACGACAGCATCGGCACCTGCCTTCACCGCTAGTGCCGTGTCGTAGTAGGGCCGGGCTGCTCCGAGTTTCACGTAGATGGGAACCCTCCAGTCCACGATCTCACGCAACTCCACGATCTTGATGGCCAGATCGTCTGGTCCAGTCCAATCGGGATGGCGACACGCCGAACGCTGGTCTATACCCTCAGGAAGGGTCCGCATCTGGGCGACTCTTTCGGTGATCTTCTGGCCAAGCAGCATGCCGCCACCACCTGGCTTGGCACCTTGACCTACCACAACCTCAACTGCATCGGCCCTGCGCAGGTCATCGGGATTCATGCCGTACCGGGAAGGTAGGTACTGGTAGACCAGTTTCGTGGAGTGGCCACGTTCCTCTTCGGTCATTCCTCCATCACCGGTCGTGGTCGAGGTTCCGATCGCCGAGGCTCCCCTTCCGAGGGCCTCCTTGGCCTGGGCTGAGAGTGAGCCAAAGCTCATTCCGGCGATGGTGATCGGGATGTCCAGGTGGACCGGGGACTCGGCCCTACCTTCGCCGATGATGACATCGGTGCCACAGGCCTCGCGGTAGCCCTCTAGCGGATAGCGCGACATGGAGGCTCCCAAGAAGACCAGGTCGTCAAGTGTGGGCAGGATCCGCTTGGCCCCCCACCCGCGGATGCGGTAGATACCCGTGTTGGCAGCCCGCCTGATCTCGGCAATTGCGTTGCGATCAAACGAGTAGGACTCCCTCTGGTGCCAAGTGTCAGATGTCATGTCATGACTCCCCGGCCCTCGGCAAGTTCAGCATCAATGTCATCTACGTGGAAGTTGTAGAGCCTCCGCTCCGAGCCGTAACGCCTGAAGTCATCAGGTGAGGCGACCATCCCAGTTGCCTCGAGGAGGCGCTTCACCTCAGCTAGGTGTGCAGTACTCATCTCCTTTTCGACACAGTCTGACCCGAGGGACTCGACGTCGCCGCGCACATAAAGCGCTGCCTCGTAGATGGAATCGCCCAGGTCCGCACCGGCATCGCCCAGCACGATGAGGTTTCCTGTCTGAGCCATGAATGCTCCCATGTGCCCGATACTTCCGCCAACGACTATGTCGACACCTTTCATGGAGATACCACACCTGGCGCCGGCGTCTCCCTCGATGACTACCAAACCGCCACAGCCGGTTGCCGCAGCCGACATCGATGCATTCCCGGTAGTTCGTACGGTTCCCGACATTATGTTCTCGGCCAGGCCGGGGCCTGAGTTCCCCTTCACCAAGACATTTCCATCCTGGTGCATTCCTGCGCAGTAGTAGCCGACAGAACCAGCCACCTCGACGGTCACATTGGCTCTTATCCCACACGCCAGCGCGTGTGCCCCACGGGGGTTGAGGACGTTGAACACTCCGCTGTCAGCATCATGGAGCACCTGGTTGAGTTGACGTAGTGGAACCTCGGCGAGGTCGATGGTGGTGCTCATGCAGCCAGACTCCATGTGTAGACCCGTGCCGGCTCAGGCTCCCAAACTTCTGCATCGGTGACTCCGGGAAGACGCGCGATGGCCCGGTACTCAGACGACATGGCAACCCAGTCATCGGTCTCGGCCACTACAGCTGGCTTGCACGAGATCGGGTCCCGCAGGATTGCGAACCCGTCGATGGTGCCAATTGCAAAGGTATAGAAGCCATCAAGATCGGTCAGTGCCCGTTGGAGTGCCTGTTCAAGCGAGTCACCAGAACTCAACCTCCAAGAGACGTAGCCGGCAGCCACCTCGGAGTCGTTGAGGGTCTGGAAGGACTCGCCTTGCTGTTCGAGGTAGAGCCGCAACTGGTTGTGATTCGACAATGATCCATTGTGCACGAGGCAGGTGTCAGATCCTGTGGAGAATGGGTGTGAGCCGTTTGATGT
>PBSS01000020.1 GCA_002726315.1 Acidimicrobiaceae bacterium | reverse complement strand
GTCGCCCCGACTGGCCGCTAGCCAGCATCCTGTCCTCTGGAGCCCCGACCTTCCTCAGCGTGGCGGACCACGCCGCGGCCACCCGGCCGGCTCACCGTCCCCTCCAGTCTGGCGCGAAAGTCGGCTCATATCCAGCGAAAAGGAATCCTGCTCAGGCGAGAAGATTGGTTACCGGCGATTGATGAAAATCGGGCTTGCGTGTTTGCCCGCGGCGCGGTAGCAACTGCCGGGGACATGAGCGCAATTTCTGATACCGAGACCGTCGTGGTCATGTGGCACCAGCGAGGTGCCTGTCGGGGCCTTGACGCGTCGATCTTCTATCCGGATCCGGATTACGATCTCCTGGCACTGCAAGCAAAAACTGTATGCGAGGGCTGTGAGGTCCGGGAGGCCTGTCTGGAGCATGCTCTTACATGGCGTGAGCACACAGGAGTCTGGGGTGGCGCGACGGAGTTGGAGCGACGTCGGATCAATAGGCGCCGGCGGCAGACCGCCTGAGGGAGTGACTAATGCCTCTTGAGGAGTTGGGTGGTTGGCCGGGTCTCCTGACGAGCCTTTGCAATGGAGAAGACCTGAATGCCACCGAGGCCGAGTCTGTGCTGACAGAAATCCTCGGAGGAGTTGCGGACCCGGCGCAGATAGCTGCCTTCTTAGTGGCGCTCAAAATCAAAGGCGAGACCACTGAGGAAACAACTGGCCTCGTGAGGGCGATGCTCAAGGCTGCTGAACCCCTCAACTTGCCCGAAGGGACAATTGACATCGTTGGAACCGGAGGATCACCAGCACGAAGACATGGCGCACTGAACGTGTCAACTATGGCCTGCTTCGTCGCGGCCGGGGCCGGAGCGACTGTTTGCAAGCATGGGAACCGACGAGCCTCGTCTTCCTCGGGTGCCTTCGACCTTTTGGATGCTCTCGGAATCGATATTGATGTGACCCCGGCTGAACTGGAAGAGCAGGTGGCACTCCACCGCATCGGGTTTGCCTACGCGCGTACCTTCCACCCGGCGATGAGGTTTGCTGGACCTGTGAGGGCCGGTATCGGTGTTCCGACTGTATTCAATGTTCTTGGACCTCTATCGCATCCTGGCTGCGTTAAGCGACATGTGATTGGGGTTGCAGACGCGAATCTCGCCAACCGGATGGCCGAGGTGTTAAGAGTCGGTGGTTCGAGTCGTGCATGGGTCGTAACCGGCCACGGCCGCCTGGATGAGATAGCGACAACTGGCCCTACGAGGGTTGTCGAACTTATTGATGGAAGAATCAACAGTTGGGAACTGGATCCGACTGACTTGGGAATCAGTATCGCCGAACCAGCCGATCTGGTTGGAGGTAGCCCCGAGGATAATGCTGCTATTGCCAGGGCAATCCTGGCCGGTGATGAGCGGGGAGCGAGAAGGGACATCGTCTTGCTTAACGCTGCTGCAGGCCTTGTAGTAGCTGACATCACACCCGACCTGTTCGCTGGTATCGAAGTAGCTAGTCAGTCGATCGATTCCGGGCTAGCGGCCCAGGTGCTCAAGTCGATATCAGGCTGAAAAATCATGCCAAGTAGTGTGTCAGGGCCTTCTCAGAGGGGGTGTCTCACCTCTCGGTCATGATGTGGTCATGGATGTTCAGTTCAGAGAAGAACACACCATCTCTGCTGGCTCAACACTGCTGCTGATCGACTGTGACAATTGCAGTCAGGATTCCACCGGTGCATGCTCCGATTGTGTGGTCACGTACCTGTGTGGTCGTCAACCCGGAGAAGCGGTTGTGGCAGATCTCGAAGAACGCCGGGCATTCTCGCTGCTTGCCGGAGTTGGTCTCGTTCCACCTCTAAGACACGCTGAGAAGGGCTAAGGCGACGCACCGGGTCTGCAGCGTGCGAGCATGGCAGGGTGTCTCACGAAATTACACCGGAGCAAGTGGCCAGTACCGTCGATGCTGCTCTAGTCCAGGTTGACGAACTGAAGTCGATCGGGCTGTCGGCCGGCCTAGACGCAGTAGGAGTAACAACCGTAGAGCCCTTCACTGCGACCCTCGAAGAAATACTACGGCGACGCGAGGCAGGACTGCACGGGGGCATGCAGTTCACCTTTCGTAACCCTGAACGTTCCACTGACCCTAGGCGCATCCTGCAAGGTGCCAGTTCCATTCTGGTAGGGGCAATGCGTGTTCCTGCACCTCGCTTACCTGGGGTCAGGGCAGGCAGGGCCCGGATAGCTGCGTATGCAAGAAATGACTACTACGGAGAGTTGAGGAGGGCTTTGGGTGAGGTTGCAACACATCTCACAACCGCCTCCTACGCGGCAAGGGTCGTTGCTGATGAAAATGCCCTCGTGGACCGTGCGGCAGCTGTGCGGGCCGGTATTGGATGGTATGGCCGCAACGGGAACGTCCTGATTCCAGGGCGCGGCAGTTGGTTCGTCCTCGGGTCTGTAATCACCGATGCACCGTTACAACCTGACCAGGAGATTACCGATGAAGACTGTGGTACCTGTCGGTCATGTATTGACGGATGCCCTACAGGAGCGATCGTCGAATCTGGTGTCGTTGATGCCCGTCGTTGCCTTGCATGGCTTGTCCAGGCACCCGGTGACATTCCGTTGGACTTTAGGAAGGCTATGGGCGGTCGTATTTACGGTTGTGATGACTGCCAAGAGGTCTGCCCGGTAGGGCGCCCAGAGCGCCCAGTCCGTAGAAGCACCGAGCCATCGGCCGATGTCGAGGCTGTCGAAGTTCTGACTTCCTCCGACGGAGATCTGCTAGACAGGTTCGGGCACTGGTACATCGCCGATCGAGATCCCCGCTATCTGCGCCGAAATGCCCTTGTGGTGCTTGGCAACACAGCCGACCCCAGTGACCATTTGGTTGCCCGGGTGCTAAAGGAGAACATTGCAGGCAATGATCCGATGTTGCATAGCCACGCTGTCTGGGCTGTTCAAGAGCTGGGTCGATCCGACTTGCTAGAGAAACCCAACACGTGAGAAGGCACCTTCTCGTGACCAACGACTTTCCACCGAAGGTGGGGGGAATCCAGTCGTATCTCTGGGAACTCTGGCGCCGCCTCCCTAGTGGGGACTTCACTGTCCACACCACCCCCTATAGCGGTGCCGATGAGTTCGACGTTGCCCAGGAATTCAAGGTGACGCGTTCTCAGGAGCCGTTTCTGCTGCCACACCCGTGGTTGCCTCGTAGAGTCGAAAGACTCTCACGACAGGCCGGTGCTGACCTGGTCATCTGGGATCCGGCGATACCTGTTGGTCTCTCGGCACTGTCAACTGACCGTCCCTACGCGGTCGTACTGCACGGTGCCGAAGTGACCATTCCTGGTCGCCTCCCTGCCACAAGGGCGTTGCTGGGAAGGATCCTGCGTGGAGCTTCCCTAGTGATCTGCGCCGGTCAGTACGTGGCGAATGAGGCCGAGAGGGCTGCTCGCTGTTCCTTGCCCACACTGATCGTGCCCCCCGGGGTCGACATCGAACGCTTTTCACCCCTCGATCAGGCAGAACGAGACTCGGTGAGGACCGAACTGGGCCTTCCGACTGATGCACCAGTAGTGGTAGGGGTCAGTCGCCTTGTTCCTCGAAAGGGCATGGATACCCTCATACGTGCGGCTGGTCGGCTCCGTTTGCGTTTTCCAGACCTAGTTGTCGCAATTGCTGGTTCAGGCCGGGACCGCCGTCGACTTACCGGCTTGGTAGAGCACACAGGGGCTCCGGTTCGCCTGTTGGGTCGGGTACCCGACCGTCTGCTGGGCTGTGTTTACGGAATCGGAGACGTTTTCGCGATGCCGTGCAGGTCTAGATGGAGTGGCCTTGAACAGGAGGGTTTTGGAATTGTGTTCTTGGAGGCAGCGGCTTGCGGCGTGCCGCAGGTGGCAGGTGATAGTGGCGGTGCTGCCGAAGCCGTTGAACACGGAAAAACCGGCCTAGTGGTGCAACGACCGGAGTCTGATAAGGAGGTCGCCGACTCAGTTGCTCAGCTACTCGAAGACGATCAGGTCCGGGAGCGGATGGGTCTCGAATCTCGTCGAAGGGCCGTCAGTGAGTTCTCCTACGACGTGTTGGCCGATCGCCTTCGTGTTGGGATAGACAGCGCGGAACTCAGGATTTGATCTTGGTTCTCTTGACGTCAACTGTCAGCGAAATACCTCCCCCGGTCAAGTCGCTTGCTCCGATAGTGTCACGGTGGAGGAGAATTGAAATGACCGATCACACTAGTCAACACATCACGATCCAAGCGCCGCCACAGCGCTGTTACGAAACCGTGCTTGATGTAGAAAACTTCTCCGAGTGGGCCCCCGATATCAAAGAAGCCCGGGTAGTCGCTCGCGACGAGGAGGGGCGTCCTGGCGACGTGGCCTTTAGGGCGGCGGCAATGGGCCGCAGCAGTTCCTACACACTCCGCTACACCTACGGCTCCAACCCGCTCCGCATCTCTTGGCGCCTAGTCGAAGGTGACGTAATCTCGCGCATGACTGGCGACTACGAGTTCATGCCGGTTGAAGGCGATCCCGACATAACGCTGCTCGCATACGATCTCGATGTTGACCTGCTGGTCAGGCTCCCTGGCTTTGTCAAGCGACGCCTTGAGGCCAAGATTGTGCATGCGGCAATTGATGATCTGAAACTCAGGATTGAAACAGGAGCTCGTACTGCCTGACCTGTCAATCCCACTCCCATGAGCGGCTCCGCTCGACAGCGTCAAGCCACCGCTGGTAGGAAGCCTCGATTTTCTCCCTGTCAAGTGAAGGTTCAAAGGTTCGGTTGGCCTGCCACAGGTCAGCAAGTTCTACGGTGGAGGACCAGAATCCCTCTGCGAGTCCAGCAAGCCAGGCAGCCCCCTGTGCAGTCGTTTCTAGAACAGAGGACCGGGTCACGGGAAGGTTTAATAGGTCAGCCTGCATTTCTAGCAAAAGGTCCATTACCGAGGCACCACCATCAACCCGGAGGTCGGTTATGGCTAGCTCGCCACTTTGCCCGATCGCTTCTACGACATCACGGGTCTGGAAAGCCATGGCCTCAACAGTTGCTCGGGCTAGATGTGCCCGGCCAGAACCGTGCGTCAGTCCAATGATCGTTCCGCGAGCCCGCGGGTCCCACCACGGACTACCTAGCCCAGTGAAGGCAGGGACCAAGTAGACCCCACCGGTGTCCGCTACAGACGCGGCCAAGGGTCCAACCTCGGCAGCAGCGTCGATGATTCCCAACCCATCGCGGAGCCACTGGATAGTTGCACCTGTAGCGAAGATGGATCCTTCTAGGGCATAGGTGGCAGGTCCGTCATCAGCAAGGACCCATGCCACGGTAGTTACCAATCCGTCGACAGGGTCCGGGAGTTCAGGTCCCATGTTGGCGAGCAAGAAAGAGCCGGTGCCGTAAGTGTTCTTTGCCTCACCGGCTCTGAAACAGGCTTGGCCGAAGAGGGCAGCCTGCTGATCCCCGGCCATGCCGCTGACTGGTATTCCAGAGGGCAGGGGGCCATCGTCTTGCGTTACACCAAAGCGACCTGACGAGGCTCGAATCTCGGGCAAAGACTCGACCGGGATGCCAAATAGCGAGCACATCTCATCGGACCATGACCCGGAGGACAGGTCAAAGAGCATGGTGCGGCTGGCGTTGGATGGTTCGGTGGCATGGACAGTCCCCCCAGTCAGCTTCCAGAGGAGCCAGGAATCAATGGTGCCTAACCGTAGTGAGGCACCAGCCTCGACTCCGCCATCGGTCAACAGCCATTCGATCTTGCTGGCCGAAAAGTAGGGGTCCAACACGAGACCTGTGGTTCGCCGGACCAGGTCCAGATGACCTCCCTGACGAAGATCCTCACAACGCGCAGTGGTGCGACGGTCTTGCCACACGATGGCCCTGTGGCGCGGAAGGCTAGTTTTGGCGTCCCAAGCGACGACCGTCTCCCGTTGGTCGGTGATTCCAACTGCAGCAATCGGTGTGCCGAACTCCTCTAGGCGGGACCTGACCTCGGCCAGAGTGCCTGCGACGGCCTCCCAGATTTCCATGGCATCGTGTTCGACGAGGCCCGGTCTGGGAAAATGCTGTTTGAATTCCCGTTGAGAGGAATCGACAACGCTCCCTCCCTCATCGACGGCAACGGTTCGGACACTGGTGGTGCCAGCATCGATAGCGAGTACAACAGCCATTCGGAGAGGTTACGTTCTCGTTAGGGGAGTGACCCTACAAGCGAGGTCCAAAGATGCGAATAGGTGTGCTAACCGGTGGCGGAGACTGTCCCGGCCTAAATGCTGTCATCCGTGCTGTCGTGAGGCGCACGGAGAGAGGGTTCAGAGGTGGAGTGGTCGGATTCTTGGATGGTTGGCGTGGAGTTGTGGAGAATGATTTTGTGCCGCTTGACGTTGATGCATGCCGAGGCCTCCTTCCCAGGGGTGGAACGGTCCTCGGGACCTCGCGTCTTCAGCCCTTCGGAATGCAGGACGGTGTTGAGCGCTCTCGTAGAACGATTGAGCACCATGAACTCGATGGCTTAGTGGTCGTTGGTGGTGAGGGAACCCTCTCGTGTGCTAGGAGCCTCTATGAACTTGGCTTTCCCGTGGTTGGGGTTCCAAAGACGATAGACAACGACATCAGTGGAACCGAGATGACTTTCGGTTTCGAGACAGCAGTCGAAATAGCGACCGAAGCAATTGACCGCCTGCACACCACTGCGGAATCACATGACCGCGTGATGGTCGTTGAGGTGATGGGTCGACACGTAGGTCACATAGCGGCTTGGGCTGGCATGGCGGGTGGGGCAACCGTCACCCTTGTTCCAGAGGAACCATTCGATGTAGCCGAGGTGTGCACTGTCGTGCGTAGGAGGCATGACCACGGTCGTTACGCATCCGTTGTCGTTGTCGCCGAGGGCGCCAGACCAGTGCAGGGGACGATGGAGATCCCTAAGGATGAAGTTGATGCTTTTGGTCATGTCCGGCTAGGAGGTATAGCGCATCTGGTAGCAGCCGAAATCGGGCAGAGGACAGGCTTTGAGACCAGGGTCACGATTCTCGGCCACGTTCAACGAGGCGGTACGCCGACGGCATTTGACCGGGTGCTTGCCTCACGGTTCGGGGTGGCAGCGGTGGATGCAATCCATGAGGACAGGTTGGGGATGATGACCTCTCTAGCTGGCGGAAACATCGTGCTTGTGCCCCTTGCAGAAGCAGTTGATGAGGTCAAGAAACTGGCCCCAGATCTGTGGCAGACAGCAAAGGTGT
>PBSS01000019.1 GCA_002726315.1 Acidimicrobiaceae bacterium | reverse complement strand
TCACCGTCACCGTCACCGTCACCGTCTGTGCTGTGCAGGTGCAGTGAACTAGAGGGATAGTCGGTGACCGGGCCACTCCGGTTGAACCTGAAGGCCACAGTGACTGCCTCGTCAACCACATCAACAGCCAGGCTGCGATCGATCGGGGTGATGGCACCTGCAGCATCTTCAGCATCCCACCGGTGGATCGCCATCTCACATGCCATGCGGCGTACCCAGAATCCGGCAGTCATGTCCGGGGACCAGTTCCAGGCAGACTGGCCGGCATCAGTCGATTCCAGGAGTGAAACGAGGCTGTCCAGTAGGTCGGATGGTCCATCAGCATCGGTGATCTCCGGGCGGCTGGGACCTGATGTGTCAGCCGCCCTCACCTGAGTGGCCACGAATCCCCAGACCATCCTCACATGGTCCAACAGATCCGAGTTGGTCCAGCCGGGACAGCCCGAAACCCCACTTTCAGGTGCGCTCTGGCAGGCAGATATCAGGGCATGACCTTCTGAGAGGATTGCTGAGAGGTGCTCGTCGCGGTTCATGGGGTTGAGTATCGCCTATTCCACCCTGGAAAGTTCAACTTGGGTCGGTTGCACCTTCGCCTGAGTCAGCATCCTGTTCTCGGAGGAACGCCTCAAGCTCGGCAGCAAGGTCATCGCCATTTGGCATGAGTTCCCTGGTCTGATCCGCCTGGGCCTCAAGACGTTGTACGTACTGAACCAGGTCCTGGTCGCTTGCGACGGCGGCGTCAACCTGGTGTTGCCAGTCAACTGCTGGGCCGTCCAGGTCGGCATAGGCGGTGCTCACCCCACTGACCTGTTCGAACCAGCGCAACAACGCCCGTGTGGCCTTTGGGTTGGGGGTATCTGGCACGTAGTGGGGTACCGAGACCCGAAGTGAGATAACCGGTGTACCCATCCGGTCCAGCGTGTCGTGGAGTACCCCGACAAGCCCAGTTGGCCCCTGGTAAGAGGGTCTGTTCAGGCCCAATCGGTCAGCCAAAAGGGCATTCGTTGAACTACCAGTCACCGTGAGTGAACGCGTGTGTGGCGTCATTCCGACCATCGCTCCCAGGGTCACGACCGTGTCGACCCCGGTCCTGGTAGCCACTTCGGAAAGGGCGTTAGCGAAAGTCCGCCACCGAAGGTGTGGTTCGACTCCTCTGACCATCAAGAGGTCGCGTTGGCCTTCGGGCGTATGGGCCAAGATGACTTCGTTCGCGGGCCAGCGCAAACTCCTAGATCCATCGTCGTCGAAGTCGACTACGGGGCGTTCCTGGGTGAAGTCGAAGAAGGTCTCAGGATCTACCTCACCGACCGTGTTGTGCACCATCCTGTCGGCTAGCCATCCGATTGCTCCCGTTGCCGATCCTGAGGCGTCGAACAGTCCCCTGAATGCCACAACCAGCATCGGACGCTCTAGGTCCCCGGTCAGGTCCTCGTTGGCAATCCACCGGAGTTCTTCCATGGTGAAAGGATCGCGCAGATTTGACTCCAATTGGGTGCTCAGCGCTGTCGACGACTCACCGGCGTGGGAACATCACCTGATGGCCACATCCACAAACCATGGTGATCCGAACAGGTGGCTCGTGTTCGGAGGTCTATTCGGCATCTACTTCTCCTTTGGTGTGGTAGTGATGTCGATCGCCCCGATCGTGGACGAGGTGCGGGCCGACTTGGGCTTAGGTCGTGGGTCGATGGGCTTGGCGCTAGGGGCATGGCAACTCGTGTACATAGTCACGGCACCACCGGCAGGTCGACTAGTCGATCGTCTCGGCCCGCGTCGGTCACTTGCTCTTGGAGCTCTCGTAATTGTCGCCAGTGGCTTGGCACGGGCGACCGCCTCTGGTCTCACAGGCTTCTGGTTTGCGATTGCACTGTTCGGCGTCGGTGGCCCACTGGTTTCGGCCGGTGCCCCCAAGGTGGTGGGCATCTGGTTCATTGATGTGCGAGAACGTCGATTTGCCATTGGGGCCTATAACACCGCTCCCGCTTTGGGCGGAATGGTGACCCTCGTGCTCTCCAATTCCGTGCTAATGCCCCTGACCGGGTCGTGGCGTGTAACCGTCGCCATTGAAACAGGAGTGATGGTGGTGGCCGCGGCATGTTGGCTGCTCGTTTCACGCCACAGTCCACCGTCGATGGAGGTTCCAGAGCACGCTCATGAAACAGGTGGAATCAGATCGCTTCTCGCTGAGGCCGAGGTGCGTTCCATCCTGGCATTTGGTATTGGCGTGTTTTTCATAGTCCACGGCCTCGGAGGCTGGTTGCCCAGCGTGTTGCGGAGCCACAGTGGCTTCTCTGCAATGGCAGCGGCCAACTGGACAGCGCTGGGGGGAGCAGTCGGGATCAGCGCTTCGCTCCTCTTGCCACGCCGAGCCAGCCGGGATCGCCTTCCACGGTTCCTAGCAGGCATCCTTATCGTGATCGCTACCGGTTTGGTTGCCGTGATCGTGTTTCCCACCGCCTTGGATCCACTGCCGGTCGCTGCAATTGGAGTCAGGTCGGCACTTATTCCTCTCACGATCGTCATGCTCATGGACTGTCGGGCCGTGGGACCCGAAAATATGGGCCTTGCTTTCGGCATGTGGTTTGCCGTTTCCGAGGTTGGTGGGGTCGCTGGCCCTCTCGTGACCGGATGGGTTGGGGACACGACGGCAGGTTTTTCGGGATCTCTGGTCGTGATGACTGCGGTCTGTGGGCTGCTGCTGGCCGTTGTGGCACATCTATCCAGCCTTCACGGTCGTGAGGTAGGTTCGCCCAAGACCGGGACCGGGCACTGACTCGAACCCGACGAGGACCATCAGGTGAGGGACGTGGAACAGGTCAGGGCCTACGCGGGCTTCAAGGGCGAAGTGGGTCGGACACATGTCACCTCCAGTCCGTGGTGGCCTGACCAACCCGTTCCGCCTGTCGGTTCACCAAACGTGATCGTGGTGTTGTGTGACGACCTTGGCTTTGCCGACCTGGGCTCGTACGGGTCCGAGATCAACACCCCAAACCTCGACCAGTTGGCCGGAGAGGGCCTGAGGTACACCAACTTCCACGTCAATCCGATGTGTTCGCCCACGAGGGCCTCCCTCCTGACCGGCCTCAACCACCACATGGCCGGTGTGGCAACCGTCTGCCACCGTGACCCCGGCTTTCCGGGCTTCGCCATGGAGTTGCGCTCCAATGCCACAACCATGGCCGGGGTTCTCCGTGATGCCGGCTGGTCCACGCTCATGGTCGGCAAGTGGCACCTCTGTAAGGACTCAAGCCTGACCGAGGCCGGGCCGCGCCGCTCATGGCCCTGCCAACAGGGCTTTGACCGTTTCTACGGGATCCTGGATGGCTTCACCAATTTCCATCAGCCACACCGCCTCTACGAGGACAACCATGTGGTTGAGGTCGACGGGTACCCCGAGGGCTACTACCTCACCGATGACCTCACCGACCGGGCAGTGGAGATGGTTCGTGGAGTCCGCTCAGGCCACCCGACCAAGCCTTGGTTCCTCTACTACTCGCATGCGGCGGTGCACGCACCACTGCAGGTGAAGTCCGTCGATGCCGAAAAGTACAGAGGCCTTTACGAGGAGGGCTGGGACGAGGTCCGCCGGACCCGCTTTGAGCGCCAACTGGGCCTGGGTGTTGTCCCCCAAGGTGCTGTCCTTCCACCTCGCAATAGCGAAACGGGCCACGAGGTCGAGGCCTGGGAGGACCTCAGTGACATGCAGCGCGAGCTGTTCGCCCGCTACCAGGAGCTGTATGCGGCGATGGTCGACAACGTCGACCAGAACTTCGGCCGCCTCAGGGCCGAACTGGTGGCCATGGGCGAATGGGACAACACGATTGTGGTGTTCACGTCAGACAACGGTGGTTCGCGTGAAGGCCAGCAAAATGGAACCTCCTCCTATTTCCGCACACTCATGGCCCACAGCAGGGGTGATTCACCTCTCGACGACGTTCAAGTCGACCACTCAAGGATGGACCTGATGGGTGGGCCGCAGACCCTTCCCCACTATCCGATGGGGTGGGGGATGGCCTCAGGAACACCATTTCGGCTCTACAAGGTCAACACCCACCAGGGCGGCCACCAGGTGCCGTTCATCATCTCCAGGGGGAGTGGCCTGTCCGACGGTGGAGGGCTGCGAACCCAGTACCAGCATGTGACTGACCTGATGCCGACTGTCCTTGAGATGGTCGGATTGGAGATGCCCACCGCAGGGACGGACGGACCGTTGCCAGAACGGGCCGGGGCCAGTTTCGTGCCCACGATCGGTGACGCCGCGGCACCGTCGACCCACCCGGAGCAGTACTACGAGCAGGTGGGACACCGTGGCTACTACAGGGACGGTTGGTCGGCGGTTACCTGCCACCAGCCTCGGACCCCCTTTGCTGACGATGACTGGGAACTACACAGGCTCTTTGACGATCCAACCGAGTCCCACAATCTGGCCCATGAGTATCCCGAGGTCCTCGGTGAACTCCAGGAAGCGTGGGAGGAGGCCGCTTGGGCAAACCAGGTGTTCCCGTTGGATGAGGGCACCGGGCTGGCATACACCGTCCGGCCGCCGTGGGAGGCTGCTTTGGCGGAGCCGGTGACATTGCATGCAGGCCAGCCGACACTCGAGCGTTTCCGATCACAGCAACTAGTCAACCTGAGGTCATTTGCCGTTGAGGTGTCTGTTGAGCACGGCCCCGGGGATGAAGGTGTCCTCGTTGCGCACGGCGGTCAGGGTGGGGGTTACTCGGTTTACGTGGAGGATGGAAGAATCTTCCACGCGCACAACGGCTACGGGGAAATGACCCTGACAGACGGAGGCCCAGTGCCTGAAGGACCCTGTACTTTCACGCTCAGGGTGGATGCTCCCGGAGGGCTGGTCTGGAATGCCACCCTTCTGGTTGACGATGGAGTAGTCGCTGAATCGCCAGGCTTGGCGCAACTCACGTCAATGGCACCGTTTGAGGGGATCGACGTCGGGATCGACCGACGATCACCGGTTTCATGGGAGCTTTATGAACGCCACGGTCCCTTCCCCTACACGGGGACGCTGCATTCGGTCATCTTCACCCCTGGTGAACTGTCACCTGATGCGGGCACCCGCTGGGTTGAAGTGATGCGCGAATCGGGAACAAGGTATGAGTAGGACACCCGCCAACTGGATCGACTACGAGAACTGGCTCAAGTAGTCGGCCACGGTCGCGGGAACACTGGTGATCCTGTCATCAAGGCACCCTATGGGGCACAGCAGTGGGCCGAAACGGAAAGTTGCAGTCCGGCGGGTACGGTCCGCCCTGCCATGGCCCACTTACCAGCTGAAGTTGCCGCAGCCGATCTACCAGGTAACGGTGTGCCCATACAGCCTGCGGCGACCGTCTTGATCGTTGACGACAAGCCTGACCTCCAGGTTGTGATGATGCGTCGCAATGTCACGTCGTCGTTCGTTGCCGACCACACCGTGTTCCCGGGTGGACAGGTGGAGGACTCGGATTCAGGCCCCGCATGGGATCCCATCCTGGTCGGGACCGACGAGTCCGGTACCGGAATGCTTCCAGGCATCGTTGACGGCGGACCGGGCCACAGAGTGGCTGTTGTGCGCGAGACCCTTGAAGAGGTAGGTCTGCTCATTGGAACCGATGAGGTTCGACTTCTGGAACATCGCGGTGATCTCGAGCGAGGTGAGGTCGTCTTTGCGGATGCTGTTGTCAAGACCGGTGGCAGGTTGAACCTCTCCGGGATATTGCCAATTGCCCGCTGGGTGACCCCTCCGGGTACGAACAAGCGCTATGACACATACTTCTTCGTGGCGCGACCGGGTGCAGTACTGGAGCCGGTCGCCGATGGTCGTGAAGCAGTGGATGCGGGTTGGGTGCGACCGGTTGAAGCACTTGAACGTTGGGAGTCCGGCGAGTTGACGATGATCAGCCCGACCATCTCGATGCTCCAGCTACTTTCGGGGTTCACTTCGGCCAGCGATGTCCTAGAGGCCGCCGGTCGGGGTGCAGAACCCGTTCAGGCACGGGTCCTGATGGACCCACCCCAGGGTCCCGGAGCATCGCGGGTCTGGTGGCCGGGCGATGTCGGCTACGACAACGCGGGCATGATCGAGGCAATGGGCTGGATGTGGATCTCCCGGTGGGATGGAGTTGACAGCACCCCCTGAGCGCGCACCCTTTGCAGCCGGTCTCCTACCATGATGGGGTGATGGAGGAACCGGCAAAGCCATATCCCGGAGGTCCACGATCCCAGCGTGTCCGAACGATCGATTCGGTCATGCCCATCGTGGTGTTCGTTGTCCTGAACCGGTTTGCCGGCCTTGGCTGGGCGGTCCTAGGGGCTACTGCTTGGAGTATGAAGGTGGCCATTTCACGCCATCGTCGCGGAGAGGGGGTGGGTTGGTATCTTCCAGTCCTCGTCGTCTACCTGGTCGTGCGGGGTGCGATCGGGATTATCACGGACTCGGAGGCCGTCTATTTCGGTATCGGGATCGGCACTAAGGCGTTGATCGGAGCGGCCCTGGTTGGAACTGTCGTCGTAGGCCGGCCCTTCCTCGGAAGGGTGCTGCATCTGGCGATCCCGTTGGACGCTGAGACCATGGCCCATCCGACCTACTTGCGCGTCGTTTCAAGGCTGACGGTTGCCCTCGGGCTCTACCAGTTCCTGACCTCGGCGTGGGACATTTGGTTGTTCAACCAGACATCGGCAGATGGCTACGTAGTGATCCGGGCCGTTGTCGGCTGGCCAGTCGGGATGGTCATGAGCCTGCTTGGATTTTGGTACTTCGACAGGGCACTGCGGGCGGTCGAGGGGTTCCCGGGGTTGCTGGCCCTTTTGGATCCTGATCTGGCCGGTGAGGATGGTCCCAACTAGACGGCTTCAGGCCAGTTCGATCATCGGGAAGCGGCTCTCTCGGCCAAATACCTCTCGGACCAGTGGGTCAAACTCCTCTAAGGGCATGTTGTCGTAGTCGGGGTCAAAGCAGTTCTGGTCGTATTCAGCACAAAATGCTGCGCAGTCGTCGAACCACTGGTGTTCCTGCAAGAGGTCACGAGCGTCACGGTCACCACCGAGATGGTGGAAGTAGTAGTAGCCCTGGAAGAGGCCGTGGTGCCTGACGATCCAGTGGGTGCGTTCGTCCACGTAGGGCTTGAGGATCTCGGCGGCGACAGCACTGTGGTTCTCAGGGGCTATCGGATCAGCGATGTCATGGAACAGTGCGGCAACCACCATCTCGTCAGTTTCACCGTTTCGAAGTGCCCGGGTGGCGCTCTGTAGGGAGTGCCTGTAGCGATCGATCCGGTAACCAAAGGTCGGCCCCCTCATCGAGTCGAGCGTGCCCATGAGCTGGTCTGCCAGGTGCTGTGTCTTGTGTGCAGCGAACTTGGCAACGATCAACTCGTAGTCCTCGCGGGTTCCGTCGGCCATGTCTACGAAACTGACAGTCTCCATGGACCTGAAGTCTTGCAGGTGCGAACACCAGGTCAAGGACCTGCCCTGAGTGGTCGGTGTACTTAGGTGGCTAATAGGGTCCGGTTGTGTTCGCCGTGACTGTTAACGACCTCACCAAGTCCTATGGGTTTGTGAAGGCCGTGAATGGCCTCTCGTTTACCATCGAGGAGGGAGAGGTGTTCGCCCTCCTGGGGCCCAACGGTGCAGGCAAGTCGACCGTTGTCGAGATCTTGGAGGGCCACCGGACCCGTGACACCGGTGAGGTGAGGGTGCTTGGCAGGGACCCGGGAACCGCTGGGCAGGAGTACCGGGACCGCATAGGCATAGTGCTCCAGGAGGCGGGTATCGAGCGGGAACTCACCGTTCGCGAGGCACTCGTCCACTATGGCGCCTGTTATTCGCGTCGCCGACCGGTCGACGAGGTGCTTGACCTAGTGGGCCTGAACGGTCTGGGTGATCGTCGTACGCATCGACTCTCAGGTGGGCAAAGGCGCAGGGTCGATTTGGCTCTCGGCCTTATCGGCGACCCTGAGGTTCTGTTCCTCGACGAACCCACCACGGGCTTTGATCCATCAGCTCGCCGGCATGCCTGGGAGATGATCGAGGGCCTCAAGGCCCTTGGTACGACCATCCTCCTTACCAGTCACTACATGGATGAGGTGCAGGTGCTTGCTGACAGGGTTGCGGTTTTGGTCGAAGGCCGGATTGTCTCCGAGGGAACGCCAGCTGAACTGCGTGGTCGCGCCGAGAGCGAGACGATGATCCGCTTCCGGTTCCCCGAGGTTGATCCAAGTTCGGGTCCGGTGGTGGACATGCTGGGAGGTTTGGTCGGGAGGACCTCGCTCAGGAACGGAGTGTTTGAGGTATGTACCGTCGATCCCACTACTGATCTGAGCCTGCTTACAGGGTGGGCCCTTGAAAGGGGTGGTCAGCTAGAGGGACTGGAGGTGACCACGCCAACGCTCGAAGACGTCTACCTGGACCTGATTGGTGACAGCCACGGAGCGGCGGGTGGAGCTGGGAGCAGGGATGTCTGACAGGACCTCGCCGTCTGCGGTGGCCTTGTTGTTCCGCCAGGTCGGTTACCAGAACCGCCTGTTCATCCGAACCCCGATCGCCGCCATGTTCACACTGGTGTTCCCACTCATATTCCTGGTCCTCTTTGGTGCCATCTTCGAAGGTGTCGATTTGGCACCTGGCGAGGAGGTAAGCCCAGCCCAGTTCTACGCCCCCGGCCTGGCGGTGTTCGCCGCTGTATCGGCCACCTACACGAACGTCGGCATCGGCGTGGCCATCTACCGCGATGAGGGAGTGCTCAAGCGGATCAGGGGGACCCCGTTGCCCAGGTGGATCTACATGGGTGGTGTCGTCGGATCCGGTGTGGCCATCGCTGCCGGTGGAGCGGTGGTCATGCTGGCAGTCGGATTCCTTGTCTATGGCATCGAAATGGATGCCGACCGGATCCTGCCGGCCCTGGTTACCTTTGTGGTTGGCGTAGCAACGTTTTCCCTGCTCGGCCTAGCCCTTGCCGCGGTGGCCCCATCTGGGCAGTCGGCACCAGCGCTTGCAAACGCCACGCTGCTACCAGTGGCTTTTGTCTCCAACGTGTTCATCTCGGTGCGGAATGAGCCTCCTGCGTGGCTTGACCTGTTGGGCGACATCTTTCCCCTGAAAGCTTTTTCTGACGCCTTCTTCGCAGCCTTCGACCCCTTCGAGGAAGCATCGGCTTACAAGCCGTGGTTACTCCTGTGGATGGGCGTCTGGGCCCTGGCTGGAGCCATGGTGGCTGTAAGGAAGTTCCGATGGGAACCGTCCACTGGGGCAGGTGGCGGTGGCGGGCGGCGAGGCCGCAGGTGAGTGAATACGACGAGTTCTCGATGCTTGCTGACAATGCAACCGAAGCGGGCCTGAAGTGGGGTGGACCACCGGCTGTCGAGCGGTGCTCAATGCCATGTTCCGATGGACTCACGATTAGTGGCTTGAGGTGGGGTGATAGTGACCCCGAGTTGGTTCTGTTGCACGGTGGTGCTCAGAACTCCCACACCTGGGACACCGTGGCCCTGGCTCTTGGTCGCCCGCTCGTCACGGTGGACCTCCCGGGCCACGGCCACTCAGATTGGAGGCCTGATCGCGACTACCGACCTACTGCGATGGTCGAGGTCATTGCCGCTGCTGTGGAGAAGTGGGCTCCCCGGGCGAAGGCTGTGGTGGGCATGTCGCTGGGTGGCCTTACTGCACTCTGCTTGGCGGCAGACCGACCCGACCTGGTTCGCAGGCTTGGAATCGTGGATGTGACGCCTGGGACCGACCGCGACAAGTCGGAATCGATTATCGACTTCATGTCGGGCCCCGAGGATTTTGACGACTTCGAGGCGATGCTCGCCTACACGGTCGGACACAATCCGCACAGGACCAAGGAGTCCTTGGTGAGAGGACTCCTCCACAATGCACGGGAACAGTCCGATGGGCGCTGGGTGTGGCGATGGGATCCGATAAATGGGTGGAAGACGACCGATGAGGAAGACTCCTCCCCTTTTGAGGGTCTATGGGACAAGTTGGGCCAGATTGCATGCCCTGTGCACCTCTGGTTGGGTGGCGCCTGGAGCGTCGTGGATTCCACCGACACCGAGGATTTCCTCGACCGATGCCCCCAAGCATTGGTCACGACGGTTGAGGGTGCCGGTCACAGCATCCAAGGGAGTCGACCGGTGGAACTGGCGGGCCTCATAGAGGGCTTGCTGACGGAGGGTCGATGAATAGGGACTAGAGGCCGCCCACGTTGTGGAAGCCCTCGGCCAGAGGCAGGCCGAAGCGGTCGCCCGTCTGGACAAGGTTAGCGATCGTCTTGTCCCGGAACGCAGCCTCGGCTGATCCATCGTCGTTGGCAGGGATCGCCATTGTGGACAGAAGCTGGCTCCTGTGAGCGAGGATGGCCTTGACCTTTGTGCTGGCCGCCTCCTCGGTTACTTCTACGGGATAGTCGGGATCTTCGGTGTCAAAGAGCAGAAGCATGTCTGGCCGATGGTGCGCTGTCCCCAGGTCTGTGAGGAAGTGCGGATCGCGGGCAGCCACTACACCGTCAGTGACCAGGAAGCCGGCAGCCCTGTGGTCGGGGTGCAACCGCCAGCGCCGCCACGGATCGTGGCCCAGAACCACGTCTGGCTTGATTCGCCTTATCCAGGCGGCCACCTCGTGGGCGTTTTCCCTGTGGGCATCCAGTTCACCATCAATGTTGTCGAGGAACACGACCTCTCCGGTGGCTCCAAGGATCTGCGCTGCTTCCCTTTGCTCCTCTTGTCGGGCAGCCACAAGAGCAGTTGTGTCAGCAACAGGGTCCCAGGTGCCCTTTGAGCCGTCCGTGCAGACCAGGTGGTGGACCTCGCAACCTGATGCAGCCCAGGTGGCCAGTGTCGCACCCGCGAACAGTTCGATGTCGTCGGCGTGGGCACCGACGGCGAGAACCCGAGCCGGCGCGGAGGCCAGAGTCATGTCGTTCCCGCTGGTTGCCCATTGAAGGCGATTGCCGCGTGGTCAAGGTCTTCTGGTTCGTCCACATCCCAACCAAGCAGCGGGTCCGGGAGGCTTCGCCAAGGAAGGCCCAAGCGTTCAGCTTCAGCCACGTGAGCCGCAAATGATCCTGGCCCGTAGGCGAACCGGAATCCGACACCCGCGGGCACAACAGCCACAGGCGTGCCGTCGTGGTGGCGGTCCGGGACCAGCGTCACCCCATCGAAGCCGATGCAGTGGTTGAGGTCTGACGCTAGAGGCAGGTCGCCATGGGCCACCACGACGGTCGCGACACCGACGTGAGCGAGCGCAGCGACTCCGGCTTCCACGGCACCGGTCAGGCCGGGTTCAGCTACTCGAAGTACGTCGACACCCATTGAGCGCGCCCATTCATCAACCTCATTACAGTCGCAAACCACCGTTACGGGCAGTGGTGATGCGGCCTTGATGACGGTCTCAGCCATGCTTCGTGCCAGGTTCGCTCGACCCGTCGGGTCCAGAACCGGTGCAAGGCGCGCCTTGGCCCCTTCGAATGCCTTGACTGGGATGAGAACGGCAACAGATCCGACCACGGGCCGGATTGTAGGGCCGTCGCGTAGTGTGACCCCCATGGCAGACAGGGTCGCCGTTCTTGGCGCTGGTTCATGGGGGACAACCGTGGCCTCCCTTATGGCCCCGGTGGTCCCCACGGTGCTCTGGGCTCGAGACCCGGACCTAGCTGTCGAACTGGCCGCAGGTCGGGGCAATCCCCGCTACCTGCCTGGCTTCGAGTTGGCACCGCTGCTCGAAGCGACTCCGGACCTTGGTGTTGCGCTGGAAGGAGCTGACATCATCCTGGTTGCTGTCCCTACGCACGGCTTCCGATCTGTTCTTTCTGATGCCGCAACACATCTGGCACCCGGGGTGCCAGTACTTAGCCTCGCCAAGGGGTTTGAGCAGGGGTCTGGACTGCGCATGACCCAATTGGTGGCTGAGGTCTTGCCGAATCGCCCTGTGGGCGTGCTGACCGGGCCAAACTTGGCCAAAGAGATTCTGGTCGGCAAGTCCGCGGCCATGGTGGTCGCCAGCACCGATACATCGACTGCCGACCGCCTCCAGAGCCTGCTGGCGTCCGACAGCCTTCGCGTCTACACCAACGACGACTTGGTGGGCTGCGAGATCGGTGGTGCTGTCAAGAACGTGATCGCCCTTGCCGCCGGGATGGCCGAGGGTCTTGACACGGGCGACAATGCCAGGGCAGCGGTCATCAACCGGGGCTTGGCCGAGATGACCCGTCTCGGCGAGGCACTCGGTGGTGATCCAAGAACCTTTGCAGGCCTAGCCGGGATGGGAGACATGCTCGCGACCTGTATCAGTCCCCAGAGTCGTAATCGCTGGGTTGGCGAACAGGTGGGTCGTGGACTTAGCCCGACAGAGGTGCTGGCAGGAATGGACCAGGTCGCCGAGGGCGTCCCGGCTGCCGGTGCCGTCTGTTCACTGGCGATGTCGGTACGGGTGGAGGTGCCGATAGCCACAGGAGTGAGGGAAGTATTTCAGGAAGGCAGGCCGCCTGTTGAGGTCTGGGCCGACCTGATGGCGCGTCGCTCCGGACCCGAGGTTGGCTAGGGAGCACTCGAGAACCCATGGCCCGGCGAAGGCGGATGCGTGCTGCACTTCGGGGGAAGGCACCCGGATTGGCTGTCGAGAAGTCCCTTTGGGCTGAGGGCTACGAGGCCGTTGTCGGCATGGATGAGGTGGGAAGGGGGGCGTGGGCCGGGCCACTCACGGTCGGCGCGGTCCTACCCAACAAGAACCGCCGGATCATGGGTGTACGCGACTCCAAGATGCTCACCGAGCCCGAGAGGGAAGCCCTCTACAACCGGGTCACCACATGGGCTGAGGCATGGGCCGTCGGACACGCCACCAACGACGAATGCGACGAGTTGGGAATGTCGGTCGCCCAGCGCCTTGCCGCTCACCGTGCCTTGGAGTGTCTGGGGGTGGCTGCCGACAGGGTGCTGTTGGACGGCCGGTGGGACTTCGTCGGTGGTGGAATTGCCCAGACCATCGTCGGTGGAGATGCAACCTCCCTGTCGATTGCTGCAGCGTCAGTTGTCGCAAAGGTGACAAGGGACCGACTCATGCGCGAGGCCGATGGGGTCTTCCCGGGCTACGGGTTTGCTGACGGAAAGGGCTACCCGAGCCCTGTCCACAGATCGATGCTTATGGAGCGTGGTGCAACGAGCTTCCATCGCAGGTCCTGGTCGTTCATGGATGATCTCCCGGATATTGGCGAGCCACGCCGACGACCCGCTGACAGCCATCCGAAGTTGTTCGAATGAGAGCAGTATCACCCGGTGCTCTGGTTTGATTCATCTGCTGTTTGGCTAACGTCTTCTGCCGTGAAGAAGCTGAGGGGTCTTCTCTGGGTGTTCGTTGCTTGGACGGCGGTTGTCTGGATCGTCAGGATCCGGAACCTCATTGGTGACGACCAGGTCACCTCGTCAGGTCGCATTTGGGGAATTCTGCTGGCCATCGTGTTCTTAGGCTTTGCCGGGCTGTCGGTGGTAGCTCTCGGTGGGCGTTGGCGCAGTGTCGGTTCAACGCGGCTCGTAGGGGTGTTTTGCATCTGGACGGTCACGTATTGGCTAGTACGCGGTATCGGAATCCTGTTTACCGACCATGAGGCGGCCTTCAAGGCTGTGCACTCGATCTTGGCTCTGGTTTCGATAGCTATTGCTGCAGCCCTGTACAGGAGCGACAACAACCTTTCTAGTTCCGACGCCGACCACGGTCCCCTAGTCGAGGGCCGCTAGCCTGTCGCCGCCATGGGACAACCGATCACCGTCGTTGAAAAGCCCTCATCTCGGACAGGGGTGGTGAGGTTCGAGATCAACCGCAGCCTCACTGGAATGGGGCATGAGCGCTTCTATGCAGACCAGGAGATCCCTGGAGACGAGCCTGCCCAAGAGTTGGCTCGACGCCTGTTCCGGCATGGTGGAATATCTCGACTCCATATGAATTCGAACATCGTGACCGTCGAGTTGGCCGACCGGTCGGATCCACAAGCAGGCGATGGAATCGCCGACGTAATTGCCAGCCTCTACACCTACTACGTAGAGGGCACCGAGGTGCCAAGTGACGAGGAGCTGACTGACGGCCTCGGCTAAACCTGCTGACCGCCGCTGCTACGGCTACAACACCGGAGGGGCAACCCATGACCCAGATCACAGTCACCCCGCCGGACGAAGTCGGCTTTGATCCGGATCGGCTCGAGAGAGCCGCATCGTTTGCACGCCGCTTCGTGGAAGACGACCTGATGGTCGGAACTGACCTGTTGGTAGCACGCCGGGGACGGGTCGCTCTCAGATCGACCGCTGGTTTTGCCGACCGGGAGTCTGGCACCCCAGTGGCCGAGGACACGCTGTGGCGCTTCTATTCCATGACAAAGCCGATCACCTCGGTAGCAGTCATGCAGTTGGCTGAGGCCGGCAAGCTGCGTCTCCGTGATCCATTGTCTGAATTCCTCCCCTCCTTTACCAACATGGAGGTGCTCGTCGGTGGTACTGCCGAGTCTCCCGAAACGGTGCCGGCCGAGTGTCCCATCAGGATCTCCCACCTCCTGACGCACACAGCCGGGTTCACGTACTCGTTCATCCAGCAGCACACTGTGGACGAGATCTACAGGAACTCGGGAATAGATGTCTTGAACTTCTCTGGTGGTCTCGAAACGGTGATCGAAACGTTGGCCGGCTTGCCGCTACGTCACCAGCCCGGGTCGCGCTGGTCTTACTCAATGGCCACCGACGTGCTGGGCAGGGTTGTGGAGGTCGTGTCCGGCATGCCATTTGCTGACTACCTGCAGCAGAACATCCTGGATCCGGTCGGCATGTCAGACACGTCGTTCGGAGTAGCTGACGAGGACATCGGCCGTTTCGCGGCCTGTTACATGCCGAATCCTGGGACCCTCGCACCGGTTTTGTTGGATGCTCCAGCTACCAGCACCTTCCGGTCACCTGGTTGGAGTAGCGGGGGTGGTGGCCTCGTCTCGTCGATGGGTGACTACCACAGGTTCTGCCAGATGCTCCTAGCCGGCGGCATGTCCGATGGCGGTCTTATCATTGGGCCGCGTACGCTCGATTTGATGATGCGAAACCACCTGCCAGGTGGTGTCGACCTTACAGAATTCGGTGACCCGCTCTACCACGAGGGGTTCTTTGACGGTGTCGGATTCGGCCTGGGCTTTGCCGTTGTAGGCGATGCAGTCGCCGGGAGTGTCCATGCCACCGAGGGTGAGTGCTCGTGGGGAGGTATGGCCAGCACAGTCTTTTGGGTAGACCCGATCGAGGAGATCAGCGTCGTGTTCTTGACGCAGCTGGTTCCCTCAGGCACCCACATCTCCCTCCGTTGGGATCTGCGTACCCTCGTGAACCAGGCAATCGTCGACTAGGTGACTCGGAGAGGTTCCGTGGAGGAGATCGGGGTTGGCCCACATCCCGAGCCCTGGCCAGAGGATGACAGGTTGGATCTGGAACTTCTGGCCGGCGGGGATCGCAGGAACGTCTCAGACCGTTACCGGTATTGGACCGTGGAGGCCATCGTGGCCGACCTGGACAGCCGTAGGCATCCCTTTCACGTTGCAATCGAGAACTGGGAACACGACATGAACATCGGGACAGTGGTACGGAATGCCAACGCCTTCCTGGCCGCAGGGGTCCACATTGTCGGTCGTCGTCGTTGGAACCGGCGTGGGGCAATGGTTACCGACCGCTATCAGCACGTATTCCATCACCCCGGTATTGGATGCCTACTGGAGTGGGCTGCGGGGGAGGAGTTGCCACTTGTCGGTATTGACAACCTGCCGGGTTCGGTCCCGATCGAGGGGATAGACCTTCCTGAGAAGTGCATGCTGCTCTTTGGCCAGGAGGGGCCTGGACTGTCAGATGCAGCCAGGGATGCTGTGTCGATGGTGTGTTCCATCTCCCAGTTCGGTTCCACCAGGTCCATCAACGCCGGAGTCGCCTCGGGAATCGCGATGCATGCTTGGATTCGACAGCACGCTGCGTGACTGTGGTCCATGTTGGCAGGGTCGCCACGATCGGTAGGTTGGAGGCCGTGACCGGCCACCGTCCCCTTGCGGCCCTCTTGCTTGCGGTACCCGGCGCGCTGTTGGCCCATTCGATCGCTTACTTGTGGACTCACCCCGGCTCGATCACCCTGGATGTGGGCAGGTCACACGGCTACATGCCGGTGGCTGGACCACTGGCAGGCCTTGCAGGCATGGTTGTGCTGGTGTGGTTGGCGATCCTGGGAGTGCGTGCCACCGGTCCCGACACGAAGCCAGGCGTTCTCAGGTTGGCGGTGCTCCAGGCCCTGGTGTTCCTAACCCAAGAGACCGTCGAATTGCTGACTGGTGGTGCAAGCTTGGTGGAACTGCTTGGAGAGCCTGCGATCCTTCTGGGACTGGCTCTCCAGTTGCCCGTGGCGGCACTACTTATCTGGTTGGTGAGGGTCGGCTCTGTCCTGGTTGAACTCCTATTTGTCCTGAACCGACCCGGAGCGGGGTCCTCACAGGAGTCTCCACTACCGGCCCTGGCCATGGTTGCCGCACGCCCAGTCGTGCTCTCGGTCGGGCGTCGTGGCCCGCCGGTTGTCGTCTGACACATGTTCCAGATGACAACTGACAAGAGGAGGTTCGATGAAGTCGCGTATGAACACGGCCCTGGTGTTGGCAGTCACCGCTGTCCTTACAGCATGTGGGTCTGATGCCACAGGAGTAGAAGAGGGTTCGTTCCAGTCGACGTCTACCACTACCGAAGTGGTGGTGGCCGTGGAGATGGATGGCCATGAGATGGCTGATGAAGAAATGGCTGACCATGGCGGCCACCAGCACGGCCAGCCCATTGACCTGACGGGCCTGTCGGTCCGGCCTGAGGTGTCACTTCTTGCCGAACCAGACGGATCAGGTGGGATCATGTTGGACATCGGAGTGCGTGACCTGGAGTTGGTGCCAGCTGACCCGCCCACTAGCCATCACCCCGGACAGGGGCATGTGCATGTGCTGGTTGATGGCTCGTCCGTAGCGATGATTGCCGATACCAACTACCACGTCACAAGTCTGACGGACGGTAGTCACACCGTTATGGTCACGCTCTCGTCAAATGACCACAGGGACTACAACGTTGACGGGAGTGCTATCAGTGCCATGGCCATGGTGGAGGTGACGGGTGGAGCGCCAGCGGCCCAACCCGACGTCCGGTTCGAGGTGGGTGTGGAGGATGGAACGATCCTCGGTGGTGTCCACAGGTTTGAGGCCTCCGTTGGCAACCTGGTTGAAGTCACTGTGAGAAGCGACATTGCCGACGATGTGCACCTTCATGTGTATGACCTGAAGGTGCCAGTACGCGAAGGTACGCCAGCTGTCCTGTTGGTAGAGGTCGACATACCCGGGGTCTTCGAGGCTGAACTGCATGGCGCAGGCTTCAAACTCTTTGAACTTGCAGTTTCGTGATGTCCTTCACCGTGTTGGCCCATGGCGTTGGAGGTCGAAGCGACCTGCCCATTCCTGAATGGCAGGCAGCATGGGGTGCAGCTTTGGCCCTGGTGCTCTCCTTCGCAGCATTGGGCCTGCTCTGGCATCATCCCCGGTTGCGGAGCATGTCCACTGGACACAGGGTGGCCTCCTCAGTTGAGGGAACCATCCGCTTCCTGACGGGTGCGTTCAGGGTGGCGGTACTGCTCGTATTCCTAGTGGTGCTTGCAGCGGGTCTGGTTGGGGTCAATGACGTGGTTTCGAACATCTCGCCGGTGTCGGTCTACGTGATCTTCTGGGTGGGGGTCCCGTTGGTCTCGGTGTTGTTGGGCCCGGTATGGAGGGTGATCAGCCCCTGGGAGACTTTGGGTCGGATGGTTAGTGGCTCTTCCGGCCGGAGAGCACCGGGTTGGCTCACTTCGGGCTGGGTTGCACTCGTACCGATAAGTGTCTTCCACTGGTTGGAGCTGGCTTACCACGATGGTGCCAGCCCCCGGGTCATCGGCTGGTTGGGATTGACCTACACGGTTGGCCTTATGTTGATTTCGGCCCGGTGGGGTTGGGAGGAGGCGCGCAGGGCCGAGGGTTTCGGAATGCTCTTTGATGCCTTTGCCTCGCTTTCCCCGTTCCGTCGGGACGGCTCAGGTCGACTGTCCGTGAGGCCGCCGTTTGTCGGTGTGGCCGAACTCGAATCCTCACCAGCGTTGTTGGCGGTGCTCCTGGCTGCCCTGGGCGGTACCGCCTTCGATGGCTTCTCACGCACTCGTTTCTGGGATGACCTTGTGGCAGGTCGAGCCGGTTGGGAGGCGACTGCGGTCACCACGGTGGGCCTCGTGTGGGTTGTAGCGCTGGTTGGTATCGCCTACCACCTAGCTGGTAGGTCAGGTGGGCGCCTCACCGGCGATCGGGATTTCGCGGTCAAGTTCGGCACCTCGCTCGTGCCTGTTCTCGTCGGTTACGACATGGCGCACTACTTCTCCCTGCTTTTGCTCGAGGGGCAGTCCTTCATAGCATTGGCCTCGGATCCACTGGGTAGGGGCTGGGACTTATTCGGAACTGTCGACAACGCCGTCAACTGGACCCTCATTTCGACTATGGCTGTGGGGTGGGTGCAGTTGGGGTCGGTCGTGGTGGGCCATCTGGTTGCTGTGGTATTGGCTCATGACCGTGCAGTGGAGGAGTGGCGACCTGCAGTCGCATTGCGTAGCCAGTACCCGATGTTGGGGGTGATGATTGCCTACACGGTCTTTGCCCTGGTCTTGATAACAGGCTAAACCCAACCTCCTCTTGCATAGATCGAACATATGTTCGATAATAATATGTGGCCTTACCTCCTTCCCTCATGGCCGACCCAGAACCATTTGACGATTTGCCTCCCGAGGAGCGTCCCACCCCTGAGTCCACCACTCTTTCTCCCATCCGTCCGGTCCCCACGTTGGCCGAGGTCACCCGGCTTGTTCGCCCCACCACCCTCGCAGCGGAACAGGTACTGCCGGTCCTCCCAGCCCTAGTCGACCTAGTCCCCGATGGCCTGAGGCGCGGCAGCAGCCTCGGGATCTCCGGCCCTGGTGCCCGTTCCCTGACCATGGCCCTCATGGCCAGGGCTACATCGGTGGGCTCATGGGCCACTGTCGTAGGTGACCCCGACCTAGGGATGGTGGCGGCCGCCGAGGCCGGGGTGGCTCTTGAACGCCTGGCAGTCGTGGCGCCCCCTGAGCCGACGGCCTGGGGTGACGTGGTCGCGGCCTTGGTCGGATCCATCGATTTGGTGGTGGTTGCACCACATCACCGTGTGGGTGCCGCAACCGTCAGGCGCCTGATGGCCCGTGCTCGTGAACGAGGGTCTGTGCTCATACGGATCGGCGATGGCCCCTGGCCTGAGCGCTTCGACCTCACGCTGGCAGTTGTCGATACTTCTTGGGAGGGTCACGGGGATGGCAACGGACGCTTGCAGTTGAGACGGGTTGAGGTACTGGCCACCGGCAGGAGGGCATCTTTCCGGGAGAGTCGTGTGGTCATGATGCTGCCCTCTCCGGATGGAAGTCCGGCACCTCTCAAACAGTCTGACAGCGGGTGACGGAACCGGTTCGCACCCTGGTGGTCCACTGTCCCGACTGGCCACTCACCGCTCTGGGTGTGGCTCCCTCGGATCCGGTAGTGGTGTTCACAGCCGGACGGGTGGTGGCCGCGTCGGTAGCGGCCCGGGCTGTCGGAGTGGTCGAAGGGCAGAGTCGTCGTCCAGCCCAGGCCATGTGTCCCGAGGCCATAGTGCTAGAACGCGACGAAGTGCTCGAGGCCCGTAGGTTTGAGCCCGTGGCTGCGGCCTTGTCCGACATCACTCCATGGGTTGAGGTTCAGCGTCCCGGAACCTGTGCCTTTGGCGTCAGAGGCCCCTTCCGACTCTTTGGTAGCGAAGAGTCGCTGGTGGGTAGCACCACCGCCACGGCTATGGAGGCCCTTGACGACACTCTGGGGACCGGAGCCCACCCGGGTTGTCGTATCGGCGTGGCCGACGGCCCGTTTGCCGCCGGTCTGGCTTCCCGGTTTGCAGCGGGGAATGCGCTCGTGGTGCCTACCGGTGGAACTCCAGCTTTCCTAGCCCCCCTTCCGGTGGAGGCCCTAGAACGTCCCGACCTGGCCGACGTGCTGGTACGACTGGGCCTCACGACCCTAGGGTCACTGGCAGGCCTTCCGGTCACCGACGTGGCTGGCAGGTTCGGATCCGAGGGGCTGGTCGCCCAGCGCCTGGCTGCAGGTCTCGACGGGCGTCAGCTCCACGTAGTTAACCAACCGCCCGATTTGGCAGTTGGCATGGACATGGACCCACCGGTAGATCGGATCGAGCAGGTGGCTTTTGCAGCCCGCTCACTGGCAGAGCTCTTCCAAGACGCACTGGCCCAGCGGGGGCTGGCATGTACGTGTGTGGCTGTCGAGGCCGAAACCGGGCACGGCGAGCGGTTGGTGCGCAGATGGCGAGACGAGGGGCCCATAGGGGCAGTGGCTCTGGTCGACCAGGTCCGCTGGCAGCTCGAAGGATGGTTGCACGACTCACCCGCCGTCCGCCCCAGTTCAGGTCTGGTACGTCTAGACCTGATCCCCGAAGAGGTGGTGAAGGCCGGAAGCCGTCAGGTCGGTTTCTGGGGTGGGACCACAGCAGCTGATGAACGGGCAGGGCGGGCCCTGTCCAAGGTGGCCGTCATGCTCGGCCCCGGGTCGGTGAGGGTGCCCGAGTGGCGGGGTGGTCGGGACACAGCCGAACGGTTTGCCCTGGTTCCGTTTCCAAAGGAGCCCGTTGACGGGTTGGTTGGCGGTTCTACTGGGCTGCTGTCACCATCTACGGACGGCCCACCCTGGCCGGGGATGCTTCCATCTCCTGCTCCTGCAGCAGTGCACTCAGAGCCGATCGCCGTAGAGGTCGTGGATGCCGACGGTCGCCCAGTACTCGTTGATGGCCGGGGAGTGGTGTCATCGGAACCGGCCTGGGTGTTTCAGGGGAGCGAAGCAGGATTTGGAGTCGCCTCCTGGGTGGGTCCATGGCCTACCGATGAACGATGGTGGGACCCTTTGCGCCACCGACGCAGGGCCAGCATGCAGGTGGTATCTGACGACGGTATGGCACGTTTGCTGGTGCAGGAGGGAGGCTGTTGGAAGGTAGTGGCAACATACGACTGATCTCGGGTCGCCCGGACCCGCTAGCGTGCCCGGCACCACGAGAACAGGACGGGAGACGAAGGTGGCAGAACGCGAGGAGATGGACTGGATCCGCTACGGGACGGCAGTGCGGGAATTGGCGCACCTGGTCGCCGCCGACGGCTACAAGCCCGACATGATCCTGTCGATCGCCAGAGGCGGCCTATTTGTGGCCGGATCCCTTGGTTACGCCCTAGCGGTAAAGAACCTCTACGTGATGAACATCGAGTACTACACGGGGGTCGACGAAAGGCTTGACATTCCAGTTGTGCTGCCCCCGTACGTCGACTGGGTGGACTTGGGTGATGCAAGGATCTTGATAACCGATGACGTGGCTGACACGGGCCACACCCTTAACCTCGTCAGGGAGACCGCTCTGGCCAAGGTGGGAGAGGTTCGCTCGGCGGTCCTCTACCAAAAGCCCCAGTCGGTGGTGGACTGCGAGTATGTGTGGTGCCATACCGACAAGTGGATCAATTTCCCCTGGTCGACTGAGCCACCGGTGGTTTCAGTCGAGGATGCAGTCCATCAGGTTCTCGACGCTTGAGGATTGTCGATCAGGCGTGGATCGGAGCTCTCTCTTTTGACCACTGCACCTCGGCCTCCAACTGTGATCCGACGGAGATGAGGATGTCCTCGCGGCCATAGCCAGCCACCAACTGGGTACCAACGGGTAGGCCCTCCGACGAGCCCATCGGCAGTGAGATAGCTGGCTGACCGGTCGTGTTGAATGGTGAGGTGAAGGTGGCGTAAGGCAAGGACCGGTGTGAGGCGCGTAGTGGATCCTCGTGGGTAGGGGTCAACTCCCCGATCTTGGGCGGTGGTTGGGCCGTTGTGGGGGTGACAAGTAGGTCGAATCCCTCCTCCCACCAGGTGGCCACGTCCCTCCGAAAGGTGGCCATGACCGACTGTGCCTTCGCGTAGTCGGTTGCCGATTGACCTGTCCCAAGTTGGGCCAGCAGCCATGTTCCCGGTTCAACGTCCTCCTCGGTGACGGGTCGCCCCAGGCGATCGCCGAGGAGTTCGAGACTCAGCACCGCGTTGACCGCCCAGTTCACGTTGAATGCCCAACCGAGTTCCTCAAGGCCGTCAAGGGCCGTTGGGTAGGAGTCGATCAGGTCGTGGCCCAAGGCCTCAAGGAGGTCAGCACTCCTACGGGCTGATTCCACGCAGTCGGAATGGACTCCTGTCCGTGGGCTTTCGGTTAGCAAGCCGATCCGAAGGCAGCCCGGGTCTTCGCCCACCCTGTCCGCATAGGGGCGACCATGATCAGGGGCCACCACACCATCACCCTGAAACGGGATCGCCGTAACGTCAAGGATTCCGGCACAGTCCCGCATCGTGTTACACACCACGTGTTGAACCGACACGCCCCATTCATCCTTGAGAGGGCCCATCGAGATTCTTCCTCGTGAAGGCTTGAGGCCTACCAGGCCACACATGGCTGCAGGGATACGGATGGAACCACCCCCGTCGCTTGCATTGGCAGCTGGGACCATGCCCGACGCCACGGCAGCAGCCGATCCCCCCGAGGAGCCACCCGTGCCGAAGTCAGTGTTCCATGGATTCCGGCTGGGCCCGTACGCTGCTGGTTCAGTCGTAGCTACCAAGCCAAGCTCGGGAGTGTTGGTACGACCCACGTTTATAAAGCCGGCCTCCTTGTAGCGGATCACCAAGTTGTTGTCGCGGTTGGCGACCAGCCCAGCATCCCGGAGACCCCTCATCCCCGCGTGGTGAGGCTGGCCTGCCTCCTCAGCCCACAGGTCCTTGATCAACATCGGCACCCCCTTGAACGGCCCGTTGGGCAGGTCGGGGGAGGCAGCCACCTCGAGGGCCTGTTCGAATTGCCGGTGGATGACCGCGTTGAGTTGCCCATCGAGGGCTTCGATCCGGTCAATGGCATCCTGCACCGCCTCTACAGGTGACATCTCACCTAAACGAATCGCCTCCGCGAGGCCCACCGCATCAGGCAGGGTGGTCCTGTGGTTGCTGTTAGCCGCATTTTCGACCATGGGAAATGATGGTAGTCAAGGTTGGTTGCACTCCTACCAGTCCTACCATCAGCCTTCATGAGCGATGTCACAGACTTTTCC